>NZ_JBFUCO010000010.1:0-284176 GCF_056405215.1 Arthrobacter sp. P1_H7
CATCACCGCTGCCGCACCCGGATCACTCCAAAATCAGATTTTCGCCGTGAAGGACATCCTCGCGACCCGGGCCGACCTGGCCGAAAAAGGCGTCGACGTCTCCGAGGTATTCCACTACGCGAAGGGATTCATCTTCAACCTCGACAACCGGCACCGCATTGCCGGCCCGCACCCGGAACGCGCCGACTACCAGTCCTTTGCCTCCTTCAGCGACCCGGACGGCAACAGCTGGCTTCTCCAGGAAATCAACACCCGGGCGCCCGGACGTTGAGCACTCACAACGGTTCAGCAGAATATGACCTGATCGTGCTCGGCGGCGGCGCCGTGGGAGAGAACATCGCCGACCGCGCCGTCCAGGGCGGCCTGACCGCCATGATTGTCGAAAGCGAGCTTGTAGGTGGCGAATGCTCCTACTGGGCATGCATGCCATCAAAGGCGCTGCTGCGCTCCGCCCAGGTGCTGCGGGCAGCCCGTCAGGTTCCCGGGGCCGCGCAGGCCGTGACCGGTGAACTCGACGTGCAGGCCGTGCTGGCACGCCGGGACTCCTTCGCCAGCAACTGGTCCGACAGCGGCCAGGTGAGGTGGCTCGAAAGCGCCGGCATTGCCCTGGTGCGCGGTCAGGGCCGGCTCACCGGTCCCAAGGAAGTCACCGTCACGGCCACGGACGGTTCTACGACGGTGCTCACCGCCCGCCATGCCGTCTCCGTCGCCACGGGATCAGATGCGTTCCTGCCCGACATCGACGGACTCGCTGATGCCCGGCCGTGGACGAGCCGGGAGGCCACCAGCATCAAGACTGTCCCTGAAAGCCTTGCGATCATCGGCGGCGGCGTCGTTGCCACCGAGATGGCGACGGCTTTCGCCGCCTTTGGCACGGCAGTAACCCTGATCTCCCGCAGCGGGCTGCTCTCAGCCATGGAGCCGTTCGCCGGAGTTCTGGTCGCGAAAGCCCTCCGTGCGCAGGGTGTCACCGTAATCCTCGAGACGAAAACGACCCGCGTCACCCGGGACGACAGCGGCGTCACCCTCGAAACCGGAGACGGCAGGACCATCTCCGCCCAGGAAGTGCTCGTCGCGACCGGCCGTACACCCCGCACCGGAGATATCGGCCTCGATTCGATCGGGCTCAAGCCCGGGGCGTGGATCGAGACTGACGACACCATGCTGGTTCCCGGGTTCGACTGGCTCTACGCCGCCGGGGACGTGACGAACCGGGCCCTGCTCACTCACCAGGGGAAATACCAGGCCCGCGCAGCCGGTGACGTCATCGCCGCCCGCGCAGCCGGAGCAGCAGTATCGGACGCGCCGTGGGGAACCCATGTGGCGACGGCCGACCACCAGGCGGTGCCGCAGGTCACGTTCACCGACCCCGAGATCGCGGCCGTGGGGCTCACCGCCGCGGCCGCACGTAAGAGCGGCTATGACATTAAGGTGGTCGATTACGAGATTGGGCACGTCGCCGGTGCCGGTGTGCGGGCCGACGGCTACACGGGCACCGCCCGGATGGTCGTCGACGAAGAGCGAAAAGTCGTACTTGGAGTGACCTTCGTCGGTCCGGACGTGAGCGAACTGCTGCAGGCCGCGACAATCGCGGTCGTCTCAGAAGTACCGCTGGACCGATTGTGGCATGCCGTACCGGCCTACCCCACGGTCAATGAGGTCTGGCTCCGGCTTCTCGAAGAATACGGGCGTCCGTCCCGGTAACGGACTGGCCCCGGGGCTGTCGCTTGCGAGCCATCTCCGGCTCGCCCCGGACGCCACGACAGTGCGTTTGTCCCGACACCCTGGCAACGGTGTCGTCTCCCGATCTGGCGGAGACGACACCGCCGTCGTCGGCCCTGTCCGCGTCGTTGGAATAGACGACTTTACGGATCTCTGCGTTTCCTCTGACCACTAAGTCCCTATCAAACGATCGGCACTCCATGTCACACAGCCCCCTCTCGGAACACGAAAAAAGTTTGCTGGATCAGCTCGAGCAACAGTTCAAAGCGGACGACCCCCTCTTCGCCAAGACCATGGAACAAGAACCGGCCCCTACCCCCTCCGCCCTCCACATTGTCGCTGGGGCAGCTACTGTCGTGGCGGGCTTTCTGCTCCTGCTGCTGGGCGCAGCACTTCAGGGCCCCGTTCCGAACATTTTCGTCGGTGTCCTCGGTTTTGCCGTGATGATCCTCGGAGCGTTACTCGCCGTGAGGCACACTGGGGTACCCAAAATTGGCGCACCTGCGCCCGCCGCTGACAACGTGGAACCGGCCGGAACTCAGAGAGCAGGGAAGGAACGGCGACCCTTCAAGGACGCCTTCGGAGACTGGGCGTTGTGGAGCCTGTTTTGGTGGGTGTAAAGCTGAACCGGCGACAATACGCGATGCCATTGCGAGGGCTGAGGAGGACCGGATGCGCGCCCAAGGTCGCGGGACCACGTTGAAGGTCACATCTGGTATGTCCCGCACTCTTGCTGGCACACTGAGCCGATGAGCGATCCCCTCTCCCAGTCCCGGCGGCCTGGCATCCGTGCCGCGATGTTCGTGGACTTCGACAACGTCTATACGGGCCTGATGGCCTTGGACCCGGCGGCCGCGAAGAGATTCGCCGAGGACCCCAAGCACTGGACGGAGGCGCTGGCCGACGGCGGCACCGGCGAAGAGTCCCGGCGTTTCCTGATCCGCAACTGCTATCTCAATCCGGTGATCTACTCCAAGTACCGGCCGTACTGGACGCGCGCGGGCTTCCGCGTGATCGACTGCCCCTCCCTGACCCAGCGGGGCAAGTCCAGCACCGACATCAACCTGGTGCTGGACGCAATGGATGCCCTGTCCGGCGCGGCACATATTGAGGAGTTCTTCGTCGCGTCGGCGGATGCGGACTTCACCTCGCTGGTCCAGCGGTTCCGGGCGGCGGACCGGATGACCACCGTCATCGCTGCCGGCGCCGTGGCGTTCGCGTACCGCGAGATGGCCGACAGCGTGGTGGAGTCCCACGACTTCGTGGCAATCCTCAACGGGACCGCGGCCGAGTCCATCCACGCGGTGGCATCTGTCCAGACGCCGCGGGCAGAAGGGGCAGGGAAGGCGAAGTCCACGGCGACGACACTTTCCGGCGCCGCCAAAGAGGTCCGCGACTTTGTCCGGACGGCCCCGGGTCCGGTGGTCGGGGCCATGGTGGCTCACCGGGCACTCGCGGCCGATCCCTCCCTGAAGACGGACTGGGGCGGCTGTGGCAAGTTCGGGACGTGGGTGGCCCAGATTGGCCACGGTGTTGAATACTCAGCTGCGCGGGGCGGCTGGGTCTGGGATGCGAAGAGGTTCTCCGACGACGATTTGCCAGCCGGAGGTGAGATTGAGCCGGGCATCGCGGAACGGGTCGCCCGGGTCACTGACGTGCCCGCGCTCTCCGCGGCCCAGTTCCGTCAACTCATCGAGGCCATGGCCGCCAGGCTCCGGGAGCAGCCGGTCAATCGAAGCGAGCTGTCCCGCCTTGTCCGGGACGACTGTGTTGCGGCCGGGCAGCCGGTGTCCCGCTCGGCCGTCAACTTCGTGATCCAGGGCGTGGTGTACGCCGGCGGCTCCCTCGCAGAGGAGATGTCAGCGGCAGAACTCGCCGCCGCGTGGACCAGAAACGTGGAAGAGCTGTGCCGGCTGGCCCTCATGGAGTTCGACGACGCCGAAAAGCTCGCGCTCAGGCGCTGGGCCGGCGGCGGGCTCCTGGAGCCCGGCCCCGGCGGCTCCCGGGCGTAGCGATACTCGCGAGTTCGAGGCCCAAGGATCGGCTGCGAACCTCCCCCCGACGGCATGGTGCCCGCGCCGGGAGGATGGAACCGCATACATCTCATCGTGGGCGATATCGCGGCCGAAGTGAAGCGGCTGCGCGGCGCGGGCGTCACGTTCCGGAACGACATTGTCACCGGCCCGGGCGGACAGCAGATCCTGCTGGAGGATCCGTCCGGGAACGTGGTCGAGTTGTTCCAGCCCGCCGGCGAATAGCGGCAGTTTCACACAAAACGGACGACGGCGGGACTTGCCGCCGTCGGACGCTCCCGCGCCGCGGAACCCACGATCTTTTAGCTAACCCGCTGGGGGAATAGCGCCATAAGTATTTGGCAGCGCATGAGGATTGACGGGCCTGTCCTCATCGGACGCGGTGGGCTCTCTTGTGTCGTAACTGCGCGCCGTTCCCAGGTTCCGGGATCGTTTGTGCAGACCCACCGCGACAAACCCGAGACCAACTGTCAGAAGGCAGACTCCCAGGACGAACAGCGTCACCGCACCCTGCCCTGCGATGCCCGAGAACACCTCGAACAGCGGCATCGGCAGGACGAATACCGTGGCCGCCAGGAATATCAAGCCCACTGCAATTTGCCATGTCCCCTTGGATTGCATGGTTCCCCCTCCGCCTATGCCGCCCGGGTCCCTCAGGTCTGGTCCTCTGTGGAGGCGGCGCGCAGGTCGGGGTCCACGCCGCTGGTACGCTGCGCATCCGCGGACGGCACCGGCTCGTTATCCGCACGGCGAAAAGCGAGCCAGGCCGCGACTCCCGCGGTCACCGCGACGGCCGTCACTCCGGCAATCACCCAGGCCTTCCCGGACGCCGTCCGCCGCGACTTGGCCCGGGCAGGTGCCGTGACAACTCTCGGTGCAACCCGATGCAGGCCCTCTTGAACACGGGGAGCCAGAGTTTCCACTCCACCGGCGAGCTCGTCAGCGAGCCGCCGTAGTCCGGTCTGGATCCTCGGAGACGCGGACTCAATCCCGGCATCGAGCCCGGCCACCACTCTTTTCAATGCCGCCTCGACCCCGGGAGTGGCCCACTCCCTCCCCTCGGTGAGCTGAGAGATGAGATTCTCTGAAAGTTGGCGTACCTGGTTGGCCTGGTTCTTGGGTGTTGCCGTGCGCATGAGTGCCTCCTCGATGTGGTGGATGCCCATAGCCTACGGCGGTCGGCACCGTAGAAACAGGCCTCCCGGCCGCAGCCATCACGAACGCCGGGGTTCCTCGGTGCGCTCCCTTCCTACGGGAATCCTGCCTACAGGTCGGTACGTGAGAGACCCAGTTGGCCACGATGTTGTTCCCGTGCCTAGCGATTTCAGGCAGCCTCATATGCCTGGTTCTTCTTCCTCTGCCAGTCTGATCATGCGGAGTTCGACCTCCACCGCGCGGGAAGGCCAATAGTCTTTCGCCAGCTCACTTGCCCGGATTTTGTCTGCTGCCGGTATGAGCTTGCCGAGCAGTCCGGCCGCCTGAAGCAGGGCGATCAGCGCTGTGGTTCGGGCATCAGGTGCCGTGGCGTCAGGCGTCGCGGGAGCGGGCGTCCCGGCATCAGGTGCCGTGGCGTCAGGCGTCGCGGGAGCGGGCGTCCCGGCATCAGGTGCCGTGGCGTCAGGCGTCGCGGGAGCGGGCGTCCCGGCCTCAGCCTTCGCGGGATCGGTCGGCGCACCACCGAATGCGGCCTGGATCTTTGTCAGGAGCGCCGCCTCCGGAGCGTGGTCCTTCTCCGGGTACCGCACCGTCCGGAACAGACCCAGATGTTTTTCGCCGACGTGTTCCACGATGCCCAGTGCCGCCATCCCCTCGTAGACACGCTGCATTTCGGCGCGGCCCTCCAGCATGGAGACCCACCGTTTGGGAGTGTGGGGCCGAGATTTGCCGCGGATGAGCTCCAGCTCGTGCTGGAAGTTCGTTTCCGGGGCAGTGCCGGTAGCCTTGACGAGCTTCCCCTGCAGCCCGATTGCACCGATCAGGTCCAGCTCGGCCAATATTGCCCCTGCCAAGGTGGTCCTGAGTGCGTACATCGGCACTTCAGGTTTGCCGTCTTTGTCGTTCGTCGCCAGAAGGAGGAAGGCCTGGGGAAGGTTCAGCTCCGCCGCCTTCGGTGTTTCAGCGTTCATACGAACATCGTGGCGTAGTCGGGCAGCCGCCACAATGAAGATTTACAAGCGTCGGCGTTTACATTGCCCTGCCGCTGGCCACCCGCTTCCAAATGTTTGCGGCCACGGTGAGCGGACGACGGCGGGACTTCCCGCCGTTCCAGTGCTGCGAGGTCGTCGGTGTTGATGTGGTCAACACCTGCCCGGTGAAGCTCGGTCCAAAGGGCTTCGCGTGCCTCGCCCGGCTGGTCCGGAGTCGCCCAGAATCGGACCCGGTATCCCTTGGCGTGTGCGTCCGCGACGTACGCGTGGAGTTTGGCGCGTTCCGCCTCGGGCATCGGGCCAACACCCTGCCACGTAAACAGCTTTGTCCAGTTATCACTGATCAGCGGCATGAGCGCTGAGGGCATCCCGGAGGCAAGGTCGGCTGAGCGCCCGTCGAAAAACCCGTAGCGTTTGTCTTCCGCCTGCATGGTGGTCAGCGGCCTATTGCCGCTGATCACGGCGGTCACCGGGCCGGTGCTGACTTTACCCTTGCTGTAAAGGGTCATGAGGGCCGGGTGCTTGCGCAGCTCCTGCTCAACGGCAGCGTAGGTGCTCTCGCCGTCGCTCTTGATGTCTATCAGCAACTGCAGGCTGCCGTCCCAGCCCGGATAGACGCTGTGACCTTCCTGCTGGACTAGTTTGTCCAACGGATCCAGGTACAGGCTCGCCAGGGTCTTTCCCGACTGTGCGTTCTCCCGGTCGTGAGCGACCAACAGTTCGCCGTCAACCAGCCAAACGTCCGCCTCGACGCTGGTGAACCCATGCTCCAAGGCGTCAAAAAGCGGGCGGCCGTGCTCGTAGTCGTTGTGCGCATGGGCCTCCAACAGCGGCTGGCCCAGCACAACATCCCGGGAGGAGGTGGCGGCAGAGGAGGGGACGGTGATTCCGGTCAGGGATGTGAGGGCCACCAGCGCGGCGACAGCACTTTTGATAAGCACGGGGTTCTCCTTGGTGCGGTTCAGGGGGCATAGTTCAGCTCGACCGATCGGGCGCGCCGATGCCTCAAACAGGCTCCCCGATCCGCACTAACAGGGACAGGCCACGCGATGGAGGGCCGGTAAACAGCAGTGAACGGCCACGCTGAGCCGTGGACGCCTCAGGAGCAGATCCGTGGCGAACTGGAACTCGAGCTGGTGGTCGCAGCCGTGCGTGACGAGCCTCATGCGGACTTCTTGGATGTGTCACATTTCGGGCCTCTGCGGTGTCCTATGTTCAAACGTTCGTTCAGCGATAGGAGTCACCGTGTCAGTAAGTTGTCGTGTGGTTATTATCGGCGCCGGGTATGCCGGAGTCATGGCCGCAAACCGGCTCGCAGGAAGTCCGAGACTGTCTGACTCCATCAGCGTTACAGTCATCAACCCGGTTTCCGATTTCGTGGAAAGGATTCGCCTTCACGAGGTCGCGGCAGGAAGTCGGCAATCAGCCCGGGTGCCTATGCGGTCGCTGCTGCATGAGCGTGCGGACCTCGTCGAAGGCACTGCGTCCCGCATCGACCCTGAAAACCACTACGTGCACATATCAGGCGGCCGCGAACCGCTCGACTACGATGTACTGCTGTACGCCGTGGGCAGTATCCAGGCCTCGGGCAAGATTCCGGCGGGCGCTTACGCTCTGAAAGATCCCGAGGACGCAAACCGCTTGCGGGCCCGGCTTTCGCAACTGGATCCAGGCTCAACCCTCAGCATCATCGGAGCTGGCCTGACCGGCATCGAGGTTACTGCCGAAATCGCGGAAAAGTATCCGCGGCTACGGGTACAGCTCATTTCCCGGGGAGCCATTGCCGGCAGCCTCTCCGGCTCCGGCCGACACGCGGTCATGAAGCGGCTTTCAGGGCTCGGCGTCGAAATGATAGAGAATACCGATGTGCAAGGGTGCGACGATTCCTCGGTCATAACGTCGGGTGGTGACACCCTGCGGTCTGACTGCACGATCTGGACCGCAGGATTCAGCGCACCGAACCTGGCACGTGACAGCGGACTGCCAACCGATGCCCTCGGGCGGCTCATGGTCAACGAGTCACTGTCGTGCCCGCGGTTCCCCGACATCTTCGGTGCGGGCGATGCCATACAAGCCCCCCAAAGCGTCGCCGGTCACCTGCGCATGAGCTGCGCGACGGCCCTGCCGCTTGGTGCTCACGCGGCCGACAGCATCATAGCCCGCCTCGATAAACGAGCTCCGGCCCCGCTTTCAGTGGGATACATGCTCAGGTGCATCAGCCTGGGACGCAAGTCCGGACTCGTTCAGACCGTGCGCGCCGACGACCAGCCGCGCCGGTTCGTCCTTCGGGGTCGTCTCGCGGCAACGGTGAAAGCGCAGATGTGCCAAATGACGCTTTCCTGGATCAGAGGCGAGCTTCGCCGGAACGGCTCGTACAGCTGGCCCAAGGGGCCCCGGCCGGCAGAAGCCAAGTAAGGCTGTGGGAACCGCAGGAGTTTTCGAGGAACACCGTTCCCTGCTTTTCACCATTGCCTACGAAATCACGGGAACAGTTACGGATGCCGAGGACGTCGTTCAGGAGAGCTTTCTGCGATGGTCCGGTGTTGATGCAGAAGCTGTCCAAAATCCGCGAGCCTACCTGGCTAAGACGGTGACGCGTCAAGCGTTGAACTCGCTTAGGGCAGCTCAACGCCGTCGGGAAGACTACATTGGTCCGTGGCTCCCGGAGCCTGTGGTCACGGCCCCGGATGTCGCGGAGAATGCTGTACTGAGTGAATCACTGTCATTTGCGATGCTCGTGGTGCTCGAGACCCTGTCCCCCGATGAGCGGGCAGTTTTCGTCCTCCGCGAAGTTTTCGATTTCCCATACGCGGAGATCGCCGAAGCCACAGACAAGTCGCTGGCGGCCGTCCGTCAAATAGCAAGCAGGGCAAAGGCGCACGTGCGCGCGCGTCAACCGCGCTTTGAGGTGGATGCACGACAGAAACGAGCAGTCGCTGACCGGTTCCTCACGGCTCTACTCGGGGGCGATATGCAGTCCCTCATGGATGTACTCGCCCCCGGAGCCGTCCTCCTCTCCGATGGAGGCGGAAAAGTCACAGCGGCCCGCAAACCCGTTATTGGCGCGGACAACATCGTGCGCTTCCTCACCGGCATCGCAAAAAACCCGCTCCCTGACCTGCGGGTTGAATCATCATCTTTGAACGGGATGCCGGCCCTCATCATTTACAGCGGAGACAGGGTTGACCTTGTGGCCCTTGTTGAATCAAGCAACGAACAGGTTACGGGCATCTACCTCGTACGAAATCCGGACAAACTCGGCGCGACCACCAAAGCCCGAAGCTTCCGCACGCGCTTGCCTCATCGCGAACCCGTCATTGGCGAGGGCCCTACGCCGCGATGAACAGTGCCCAGTCAGGAAAGGGATCCACCGGTAATGGCGGTCCTGTCTCTCCGGGGCCGACGGCGCCGGCAAGTACGTCGGGCAAGTCGGGCGGTTCCAACTCCCGGCCTTCACCCGCGTGGCCGACTTGCTGCGGCCAGTGTGGGGGTTCCCAGTCTTGTTGCTCGCTGGGATAGGAGCGTCCCGCAGGTGAGATCCAGCCGGGTGGCTGGTCCCGGGTCGCGTCAACCGGCCTCCATGCTGTGGTGTGTCTGAGTCGGTGGTGCCGCCGGCATGGCTGGCCCAGGTTGGTGATGCCGGTGCCGCCTCCCTCGGACCAAGCCAACACGTGGTCCGCTTCGTTATCCAGGGAATGGTTATTGCAGCCCGGGAAAGGGCACCGGCCATCCCGAAGCCGCAACCACTGGCGCATCGCCTTCGGAACCCGGTAGCTGGTCCGTCCGATCTCCAGCGGCGCTCCATTGCGCGGATCGGTCAGCACACGCAGGAACGATCCGGCGCCATCCCCCACAAGCCGGCGGCCCATGCTCGGCGGAACGGGACCATACCCGTCCAGCATGGCCGGTTCCGTCACGGCGCCCAAAAGAGACAGCACCGGCACGGTCACCAGGACCTGCGCCTTGGGTGACGGAGTTCCTTCCGCCACCCCCGCCAGCAGCCAGTCTGCGGCGATGTCCGCACGGAGCTGGGTCAGGGTCCGGGATTCATTCGGCCCTTGCAGGGCACGGGCCGCTTCCGTGGCACGGGACCACCCAGCCACCGCCACGTCCGCGGTCACATAGGCCGAGAGCCAGGCCATGCCGTCCCGGTCCGGCACATATTCCAGCCGACGGTCCTCCACACCCTTGCGATGGCGCGTTTCGATGCTTACGGGATGGTGCAGCTCACGCCATCTGCGCGCTTTGGCCCGGAACCTGCCCGGTACCAGCT
Organism: Arthrobacter sp. P1_H7; assembly: GCF_056405215.1. Lineage (NCBI taxonomy): Bacteria > Bacillati > Actinomycetota > Actinomycetes > Micrococcales > Micrococcaceae > Arthrobacter > Arthrobacter sp. P1_H7. The sequence goes on from NZ_JBFUCO010000010.1 coordinate 10,176, forward strand.
CCCCCGCCGGGCAGCCGTGCGCGGCGAAGGCAGCTTCCGGGTTCAGGAAATGAGCCTCCAAAGCAGCTGCCGCGGCCGGGTCCAGGCCGGACGTTTCGTCACACATCACCCGTGCGTGTTGCCATGAAATGCTTCCTGCCTGTAGCGCAGACAGCGTGAGGGGCAACCCGGTGGTCAGGGTAGCTGACTCCGCCAGGAGCGCCGCCGCCGATCTTTCACTCACGGTCAGGACACAGGCCACTTCTGCTGTAAGCGCCAATTCCTGGGCGGTGCGCTCCTGCGGGGAAACGGCCGGGGCCGCCATGGCGGCGGCAGCGCGGGCATATCCTGCGGCGAAGTGCACTTTCAGCGCGGCAAGCCTGGCTTCCAGGCGGCCTACCTCAGCCATGCCGTCCAGGCACGCGTCCGCTTCGTCCCGCAGATGGTCAGCGCTAGTCGAGTCCACGTTCCCGGCTCCACGACTGGCAAATGCAGCCAACGCAGCAAGGGAGGCCTGCATGGCCTCCAACGTCTCCACAGCTGCTCTGCCTTCCACACTCACAGCATGGCAGGAGCCACTGACAATAACGCCGGCGTCAGAGTTGCAGGCGAAAACCGTCAGCCAGGATCTGCCTGATCCCGAACTTTCCTACGGCGAACATCCGCGGATTATCGTCGGAGTTGCTCAACATGGCGGTGGACAGGATGAGGGCCCAACCGCGCGCCCTCATCCAGGCGTCCCCGTCGACTGCGGAGCCAAAGGCGCCCATGAAGCGGCGGCGAGTGCCGGCGTCGAACATCAGCCACCCCACCGCAAGATCGACAGCCGGGTCCCCTGCCCCGACGTCGCCGAAATCGATGACGCCGGCCAGGGAGCCGTCGCCCGCCAGCAGGATGTTGCCAGGGTGGAGGTCCCCGTGGAGCATCATCGCCGGACCATCCCAGGCTTTGGCGGCACAGGCCTGCGCCCACACTGCTCTCAGCGCTGCCGCCTGCGGGTAGCGTTCGTGGTCCCCGAGCCGTTCCACCAGCACAGCGTCACGGTCCGCTAGCGGCACGCCTCGGAATGGATTCACCGGGACGTCAGTTTCGGCGGGCACGTGAAGGGACAGCAGGAAATCGGCCAGGCCTTTAGCCGCCGGTCCGCGGCTTGCCGGGCCGACGTCGGCCGCAGCGGCTCCGGGGACCCACGGCACGATGCTCCACGGCCATGGAAAGTCCGACGTCGGCCTGCCGGCATGGACGGGGACAGGAACAGCAACCGGGGAGCGGCGAGCTATGTCAGGAAGGTAGCGCTGCTCGTGAAGTATCAGCGGCACGGCCTCCGCCCTGCGCGGCAGCCGGACGGCCAGGCTGTCTCCGAGCCGGAAGGTCGCGTTGTCCCAGCCGTTCGCAACCCGCGCTATCGGACAATCGCCGAGGTCGGGCCGCTGGTCCCGGACGAGGCGCTGGACCACCGCGTTAGTCACTTCCACCGTGGCTGGCGGCATTTCCGCCATTCAGAAACCCCGCCTTCCTTCTGCCTGCAATGCAGTCCGACACTCCCCCTTGTCCGAATATAGTTCAGATCCCAAGAGCGGACGGGGTACAGACGCGTCCGCCGGCGGCCGTGACGCGTCCGCCTTCCTTGGCGACGCGCAGGGCGTTGGCCTGGCCGATCCCGGAAGCGGCCCGGTGACGATGAGAGCGTGTACGACCTGCCGGACCCGGTGTAGCGAGTTTCCCGCTTCACGTCGAGGCAAGTTTGACGAGTCGGTGGGTGACCGACGCCGTGGATTCGTAAAGTTCCCTGTAGAGGCCGTAAAGCGCTTCGTATCTTGCCGCCAATTCTTCGCGAGGCTTGGTAACCGAGACGATTGGATTCCAGTCGTGGATTGAAATGGTGTCGAGGGCGGCGGCGGCCAAGTAGGCCGACCCGAAGCTGGCCCCGATGGTCACTAAGGGTGTTTGCTGTTCCAGGCCGGTGACGTCTGAAACGATCTGGGTCCATAGGCCGCCTTGTGTGCCGCCACCAACAGAAATCGTGCGTCGCACGGCGCCTCCCCTATTTTCCAACTCCTGAACGTTGTGTCGGACACCGAATGCGGTTGCCTCCAGTGCGGCTCGGTACAGGTCGCCACGACTATGGTTCAACGTCAGTCCTGCAAGGAGTCCGCGGGCGTTCGGGTCTGCTACGGGCGTGCGTTCTCCGGCGAAATACGGGAGCATGAGCAACCCGTTCGCCCCCGGGCCCGATTTGTTTGCCTCTTCCAGCAGGGTTGAAAATTCGGGGGAACCAACCAGCTTCCGCAGCCAGGCTGTGATGGCACCGGACGTTGCCATGCCGCCCGCGAGGTTATAGGTGCCCGGCAGGACGCCGACTGTGCCCCATAACGAGGACGATGTCGCTCTGTCCTGGAGGGTATTTATCAGGAACATCGTTGTGCCGTACATCAGCATCAAGTCGCCTGGGCCTTGGGCGCCTACACTCACGGCTTCCGACCAGGCGTCGATTGTTCCGCCGATGACGGGAACACCTTTTGGAATGCCTGTCTTGTACGCTGCTTCCTCGTTCACGTAGCCGGCAATGTCGCCGGGCCAGACCAGGCGGGGCAGGTCGATGGATTGGATCAGGGGTTCTGCGTACGGCGGATACCAGTCGTGCGCTGATGTGTCATACATGGGCGTGCACTGGCTTGCCGAGTGATGGTCCAGAACGTATTCACCCGTCAGCTGATAGGCAAGCCAGGAACTCGGCATAAAGAGCATGCGGGCTCTGGCCGCGACTTCCGGTTCGTGCACGGTAAGCCACGCGAGCTTGGGCCCGACGGCCTGAGTCGACAGCGCTGATCCGCACCGTTTCACGATCGATTGCTCGCCGAACGATTGGTTCAGGTAGTCGATCTGCTCTAGGGCCCGGGCGTCGATTCCGTAGAGGATCGCGGGACGCAGCGCCTTGGCGTGCTCGTCCGCAATTAGGACGCACGGGCCCATGCCGCTGACTCCGACGCCGACTACGCGGACGTTGTCCGTTGCTGTCAGCTCCCGCGAAATTTCAATGAATTCCTGCCACCAGATGGCAGAGTCCATTTCCACCTGCCCGGGCGATGGCCTGTTCACGTCATGGTCACGTACCGCAGTTGCATGAATCCGGCCGCCGAAATCGACCAGCACACCCTTGCTGCTGGATGTACCGATATCGATGCCCAGGACAACTTCCCGCATCTTTCCCTACCGTCCGAGGCCCGCCCTTGGGAGGGCAGGCCGGCTATTAGTTCAACTTTGGCAGAAGCCCGCCCGCCGMGCCTTGGCGGGCGGGCGCGCTCGGGGCTATCGTTCGAGGGCGTGTCCCTCGGTGTCCAGGTGATCGCGCCAGGACCGCTTTGCTTTCCAGCCGAGCATGCGTTCGGCCTTCGCACATGAGATACCAGAGGAATCGACGCGGCCCAGTTCTCGCAGCTCGATCTGGTCCCCGTAGTACTCCTTTAGTACGGCGGCGAAGTCGCGCCCGCCGACGTTGTCGGGATTGGCGATGTAGAAGACCTCGTGGCCGGGGATATCCGATGCCACAGCCAGCACAATTGCGTCCGCGAGATCCTCAGAGTCGACGTAACTCCAGAGGTTAGGGCTCAGTTTCCCGGCATCGCGGACTTGGGCGCCGAGGTTCCGTTCATAGTTGCCGGGGTGCTGCACGTGACTTGGTCGGATGGAAATGCAGCGCATGTCGCTCCGGCGAACAGCCGCGTCGCAAAGTTCCTCACCGAAAAGTTTGGACAGCGCATACGGGTCCTGCGGTTGGATCGGGTGGTTCTCGTCGACAGGTGCGTAGTCCGGAAGGACCGGGCGCTCGGGGAAGAAGAAACCGGGGACGGTCTCGCTGGAGATGTTGACGAATACCTTGACGCCGGCCCGCACGGACGCCTCAATCATGTTGAAGGTACCCATGATGTTGTTCTGGAAGACAACGTGCGGAGGGTTGTGTGTGGGTTCCGGAATCGCGCCGGCATGGACCACAGCGTCGAAGCCTCGAACCATCCCGTAGACCTGACCGGCGTCCGTCAGGTCAGCTTGCTGGTAGTCGGGCTCACCGGGAAGAATCCGGTCAAAAGCATGGCGTCCAAGATCCGAGCCGGTGACATCGTGCCCGGCCGAGATGAGGGCACGAACAACAGCGGTTCCGACTTTGCCGCGGGAACCTGTTACGAGAACTTTCATCTTGCTCCTCCTTTGTTTTGCGGCCCTGCCGCGGTCGTGGGCCGCTCAGGGCCCGATAGCTGGTCGGGCCAGCTGCTGCGTGTCGTCCCGTTCAACAGACCGTTTGAAGCTGACAGCTGTGAGGTAGCCTCCGGGAAAATTTATGAGTGGGCGGGGACGCTGGCGGTGCGCCATGCTTCCAGAAAACGCCACATTGCAGTCGCTCCTGGATCCTGAAGTCCGATGCTGCGTTCCTGGAGCCACGCCGCACGGCCACGCCGTGACCGCAATGAACGTGTGTCAACCACGGCTTTTTCTGCTGCGGCGATCGCAGCATCCAGCCCGCTGACTCCGCCCTGGCCGGCGTCGAGGGCGTCGGCGGCAGGCATGATGGCATCGACGATCGTCTTGTCCCCCAGCTGGGTCTTACCGCGCTGTGCGATATTGTCCCCGGCGGCTCGAACAAAGCGCGCCGCCGCTGCGAGGTCCACGTCCTCAACGTCCTTCCAGACCTTGGACCCTGCGAGCAATCCTCCGGCCACAAGCGCTGCCATGGTGGATGGGTTGGCGTTGGCGAAGGCCTTGGCGCAGGCGCGGGCGATCTCCGAAGGGCTGGCACTCTCCGGAAGTTCCCCGAGGACGTCGATGACGGCGCTGGCGCCGAGGGTGATGGTGATACCTAAATCGCCGTCTCCCAGCGCCTGGTCGAGGTCGCGCAGTTCGTCCGCGTACTTAACGACCTCTTTGAGGCTTCCCTGGATCTGTTCAATGAGCTGGGTGGAGTGCATGGGTCAAACCTCCAGGAAGAAAGGTGAGGCGGCAGGTGCTTCCAGCAGCGCGAGCCGTTCGTCGTTGAGTTTAAGTAGCGAGATGGAGGCGCCAGCCATTTCCAGGCTGGTGGCGTATTCACCGATGTAGTTCTTGCTGATCGAAACGCCATGGCCGGAGAGGATCTGGTGAACACGGCGGTACATGACATAGAGCTCTTCCAAAGGCGTTGCGCCCATCCCGTTCACGAGAACGGCGACTCGGTCACCCTCGGCGAGGCCTAGATCCTCAACCAGAGCCTCAACCAGGCGGTCCGTGATGGCGTCCGCGGGCTCAAGTGGACCGCGGTGGATGCCGGGCTCGCCGTGGATCCCGATTCCGATTTCCATTTCTCCGTCGGGCAGGTCGAAGCTCAGGGAACCTGTGGTCGGAAGGATGGTGGGCGACAATCCGATTCCCATCGTTGCCGTGTTGTCGACGATGTCCTCGGCGACCGCGGCCACTTCGTCGAGACTGTCTCCGCGCTCGGCTGCCGCGCCCGCGGCCTTGTAGGCGAAGATTAAGCCGGCTACGCCCCGGCGTTCAAGTCGGTTGTCCTTGGGCTGGCTGGCGACGTCGTCACGTCCCACAACGGTCCGCGTCTCGATGTCTTCAAGTTCCGCTAGATCGGCAGCGAGGTCGAAGTTGAAGACATCCCCGCCATAGTTCCCGTACAGGTACAGCACGCCGGCGCCGCCGCTGACGGCTTTGGTTGCCTCGAAACATTGCTGCGAGCTGGGCGAGCTGAAGACATTGCCTATCGCCACCCCGGAGCACAACCCTTGGCCGACGTAGCCCTTGAACAGCGGCAGATGCCCGGAACCTCCTCCGGTGACGATGCCGACCTTGCCTGCGACTGGTGCATCTGCACGGACGAGAATTCTCGAGTCATCGCCGGGGTTCTTCAGCTTGTCAGGGTGCGCGAGGAGGATTCCTTCGATCATCTCGTTGACGAAGTCCTCTGGCTTATTAATGATCTTCTTCACGGTTTATCTTTCTGTTGACGCGTCGGAGGTTGTTGATGCGGACAGCGGCGTGGGCCCAATTGGCGGCCGCGGGCCGGGGGACTATGCGGGCTGGACTGCAGGTTGTGGCTGGCGCCGGCGCCTGCGCCAGCGGACTTGTTCAAAAGCCATGGCCGCCACAAGGATGACGCCCTGGGCGATCGCGTACTGGTAGGAGGAGAGCCTTAGCGCGGTGAATCCGCTGGAAACAATCTGCAGGGTTAGCGTTGCCAGTACGACGCCGAAGACGGTCGCGAACCCGCCGTTCGGGTTTGTTCCACCGAGAACGGCGATCACGATGACCAGAAGTACGTAGGAAGCGCCGTAATCGGCTGAGGCGGTGGGGTTGCGGGCGATGAAGAACACGCCGGCGATGCCGCTGAGCAGACCCGTCAGAACGTACGTGCTCATGAGGGTCTTCTGCCTACCGATGCCTGAGTAAAGTGCCGCCGTCGGGTTCGCGCCCTGGAGCTGAATTCTTAGCCCGAGGGGGGTGCGATTGATGATGACGCCAATTGCAACAGCCAGAAGGATGAACACGAAAAACAGGGTAGGAATCCCGCCCAGCGTCGACGCTCCAATGGCTGTCAGTGCGGCCGGCGTCCCGTCCAAAGTCTTACCGCCGGTCCAGGCCACAGCAATCCCATTGAAGATCTGCAGGGTGCCGAGGGTCGCGAGAATCGGGGTGATCCCCACAACGGAGATCAGCAGTCCGTTGATGCAACCGGCCGCCGCGCCGACGGCGATACCGGCGAGGACAATAAGCGGAAACAACTGCTCAGCAAGGGCCGGATTGCTGGCTGAAACGGCTGTATAGATCGTCGACATGGTGATGGCCGCGAGGTTGGCCGTCGCCACAAGCGACAGGTCGATCCCTCCGGTGAGCATCGCAAGCATCATGGCAATCGCGAGCACCCCGATTTCGGGTGAATTCAGTGCGAGGTTACGCAGATTGGTGCCACTGAGGAAGACGGACGGCTTTAGCACTGCGAAGATGGCAAACGCAATGAGCACCAGAACCAGCATCCGCTTGACGCCGCCTTGCAGGTTCAGGCTTCCCAGCAGGCGGGTCCAGGCAGAGTCGACTGAGTCGTTAAGGCGGCCCAGGGGCTTCACTTCGGGATCTGCGTTCTTCATGCTGCAACCTCCTGCTTTTGGGGGACCTCATCGAGGATGCGGGATGGGGTTGTCCGGCGGGAGGCCAGGGCCTGAATGCCCACACCCACAAGCAGGAGAACGCCCACGGCGGTCCGCTGCCATGCGCTGGGGACCCCTGCCAGGATGAGACTGTTGTAGATCACCTGGACCAGCAGGACGCCCAACGTGGTCCCGAGAACTGAGCCCCGGCCGCCGAAGATCGACGCTCCGCCGAGTACAACTGCGGCAATGATGTCCAGTTCGCTGCCGACGAGGATTTGTGGGCTGGCGCTGCGGCCCATGATGACGTAGATCAATCCGCCCGCCGCTGCCATGGTTCCCGCAAGGACGTAGACGATCATCTGTGTGCGAACCACCCGGATTCCGGCACGGCGGGCGGCCTCAACGTCCCCGCCGATGGCGAAGATGCTTCGCCCGAACATCGTGCTCCTGAGAACCCATGCGAGGCCCATTGCCAGAAGCACGGCAGGGACCACCATGACGTGTAGATAGGCGCTTCCGCTGGATGTATCGACTTCGAAGAGGTTCGATGTGGAGATCTGGGCCATCGACTCCGGCAGGTCCGCGATGTAGCGTGAGCCGACGTAGGTCAACAGCACACCCTTGAAGATGCCCTGGGTACCAAGCGTGACGATGAGCGTCGGCAACCTGAACTTCGCTATTAGGAAGCCGTTGATGGCACCCAGCGACGCACCGATCAGCAGTGCGAGAACGAAAACTCCGACAAGCCCGAAATCCGGCATTCCGGTCTCGAGTGCCCGCACCGTGGTGTATGCCGCAAAAACGGCAATAGCGGCAAATGAGACGTCAATGCCGCCGGAAATGATCACCATCAGGACACCGAGGGCAAAGATCAGCGGCACGATCGAGCTGCGAAGGATGCTGAAAGCCGTCGGCAGTGTGAAGAACACGGGATTGGCGACAGACATGGCCACAACGAGGGCCAGAAGGACGACGGCGAGGACGCCTTCGTTGTTCGGGCCGCGAAGGAGCCGGAGCCGCGCCGGAGTATCCAGCCTGGTGCCGCTCATGCAGCTACCTTCTCTCGGATAATGTCCACGGCAACATCATTGCCTTCGAGGACTTCAACAACCCTGCCGTGACGGACCACAAGCACGCGATGGCAGCAGGCCACCAGCTCAGGCGCGTCATCTGAAATGACGATGATGCCCATGCCGTCGGCTGCTTCGGCGCGGAGAATACTGAGGATCTCGGCCTTTGATCCAATGTCAACGCCAACAGTCGGACCGTTCAGCATAAGGATGCGCGGCCGGCGCGCCAGCCATTTTGCCAGCACTACGCGTTGCGCGTTTCCGCCGGAGAGGGTTCGGACCGGGGATTGAACGTTTGGAGCTTTGACACGCAGCCGGTCGAAGAGGCGTTGGATAGTCTGCTTTACTGCGCGAAGGTCCAGAGTTCCCATGCGCGTCGTGTGCTCAGCCGGGGAGCCGGCGATTATGTTGTCGGCAATCGACTTATCCATGAAGAGGCCTTGAGTCAGGCGGTCTTCGGGTACATATCCGATGCCCGCCTCGATTGCGTCCTGGATGGAGCGGATGCGCACCTCTTTGCCGTTGATTTTTACGGTGCCGGAGTCATGCGGTACCGCTCCGAAAAGTGATTCAGCGATTTCGGTACGTCCCGAGCCGAGGAGGCCGGTCACGCCAAGGATCTCGCCGCGGCGAAGGCTAAATGAGACGTCCCTGTAAGCCCCCCGCAGTCCGAGCCCCTCGATTTCCAGGACAACGTCCGATCCCGGATCCAGCTGGCTAACGTGGCGCGTTTCATCGAGTTCGCGCCCTGTCATGTGGAGGGCGATGGTTGCAGGATCCAAAGTTGATGCAGAGCTCGTGACAACGTTCCGGCCGGAACGCAGGATCGCAACCCGCTGTGAGATCTTTAGGACCTCATCCAGCTTGTGAGAAACGAAAATGAGCGCCACGCCCTTGGAACGCAATCGCTCTACGATTACGAAGAGCCTGTCTACCTCGGAGTGCGTCAGCGCCGTCGTGGGCTCGTCCATGATCAGCACTCGGGCATCGCTGACGAGTGCGCGGCAGATCGCGGTCAGTTGCTTGTCGGCGACTGAGAGCTTCTCCACGTCGGCGTCGAGGTCAAGATTCAAGCCCAGATCGTCGACGATGGCCTGCGCTGCCGGACGTGAGCGCCGAGCACTGTGGAGTCGACGGCGGCTTGCCACTGCGGAGGTCAGCACAATGTTCTCGGCAACGGTGAGATTCGGGAACAATGAGAAGTCCTGATAGATGACCTGGATCCCGCCCTTGATGGCCGTGGTTGGGTCCATCGAAGAATAGGTGGTGCCGGCTACGATGATCTCGCCGGAGTCCGGCGTCTCGGCACCGGAGATGATCTTGATCAGCGTGGACTTCCCGCATCCGTTCTCGCCTGCGAGGCAGAGCACTTCGCCGGACAGCAGTTCCAGCGAGACGTCGCTCAATGCGGCGACCCCGCCAAATGTCTTGACAATGTGCCGCACCTCCAGCACAGGCGAGGGCGGCCCATCGAGGGCAGTACTTGTCATATCGGAACCCTTTCTGGAGGGCGTGGGGCACCATGATGTCCGCCCCACGCCCCGGACTATCAGAAGTTGTACTGCTTGGCGGATTCAGCATCCGCTTCGATCGACGCGTCGCCCAGGAAGACGTTGTCGTAGCCATCGAGCTTCTTCAGGCTGTTATAGCCCTTGATGCCCAGATCGGTGCCGGCTTCGACCTTGCCACCGGTGGCAAGAATGCGGGCGATCTCCAGCTGAGCCTCTCCAGCCAGCGCCGGATCCCAGAAGAAGATCTTGTCGATGCCGCCGGTGGCGAGGTACTTGCTCGCCGCGGAGGGAATCGAGGTTCCCATAACGCAGATGTCCTTGGCTTTTCCGGCTTCCTCGACAGCACGTGCGATTCCGGGTACGTCGTTGCCTGCGGAACCTTCAAATCCCTTGATATTCGGGTGCTTGGCGAGGATCTCCTTGGCCTTTTGGTAAGCCGCAGCCTCGTTGTCCGTGCTTTCGATCGGATCCTCGACGCGCTTCATGTTCGGGAAATTCGACCCCTGGTAGTCGTAAGCGGCGCCGACCCACTCCATGTGCGTCTTAGCCGTGAGGCCACCAACGAACTGAACGTAGTCGCCCTTGCCCTCCATGCACGTACCCAAGCTCTTCATGATCTTCTGGCCGTAGACCTTGTTGTCGAAGGCTTCGATGTCGATATCGACGTTCTTAATTCCAGTAGCCTCATGCGCCACCGTGATGATTCCCTTGGCCTTGGCCTGGGCAAGAACGTTGGCAACGGCCTCCGGCGAGTTCGGCACAACAGTGATGGCTGTCGGCTTCTGTGCCACGAGGTCCTGGATGATCTTGATCTGCTTTTCGGGGCTGACGTCATCGCCGCCTTCGGTGCGGGTGTCGATGCCGGTGCGCTTGCCATATGCCTGCACACCTTCGTCCATGCGGTCGAACCACGCGATGCCCTTGAGCTTCACCACGGTCACCATGGTCATGTCTGATGCTTTGCTATCCGCGGCCGGTGCGGCTGTGGCGGCGGCACCGTCATTGACTGACCCGCACCCCGTCATGAGAACAGCTGAGAGTCCTGCGGCAAAAAAAGCTGATGTACGCAAAAGCTTCATCAATTCACTCCTTTGTGATCACGCAATGCGGATGCCTGAATCCGCGCATCGGTTTCTCCGATCTGTGCATACGCTAAGTCATTTTCGCGCAGGTGTCGAGGGATTCGCGCAATTTTGCCAATATACGCGCGAACATTGCGCGAAATCGTGCATCCGTCTAACCTTTAGCACATACCTAAGAAAGGGGCCCGATGTCGCGCCGCCAGGAGATCGTCGAGCTGATAGAGGAGCACGGCTTTCAGAGCGTCAACACGCTTGCCCGGAAGTATGCAGTGGATGCATCCACAATTCGGCGGGATCTGGAGCGTCTCGCCGAGGAGAAAAAGATCCGGCGCACCCACGGCGGTGCCGCGCCGGCGGAACCCGCCGCCCCCACCCGCGCAGCCGAACTTCAGTCACGCGAAAAGGAGGCGATCGGCGCCGCCACCGCTGACAGGATTCTAGAAAACCAGACGGTGCTCTTGGACAGCGGGACAACCTGCCTGGAAGTGGCAAAGCACCTCAACCACTCGCGGCTGACAGTGGTTACCCACGACCTGCTGGTTGGCATCGAGATTTCGCGCAAACCTCGCATCAACCTGGTGTTCATTGGCGGTGAACTCCTTCCTGGCACCACGTCCATGTGGGGGCCGGCGTCATTGCAGCAACTCGAAAACATGCGGGTAAACGTAGCCGTTTTTGGAGCGGGCGCTGTGATGGACGACGGAATCTACGCCAGCTCGAGCTATTCGATCGAGCTCAAACGCAAGATGCGCTCCGTGACAGGCGAAGCTTTTTTCGTCGCAGACAGCTCGAAATTCGGCCGCGAAGCACTCTTCAAAGTCTTCGGGTTCGAAGACTTCACTGCAGGGATCACCGACGAGGGGATCGACCCGATCAGGGCCGCGCGTTGGCCGATTCCGCTTATTCGGGCGCCCTTAGCGCCCAACTTGCTAAATGGTGCGTAAGGACTTTCGGAGTACCGCCTGAGGTCCGCAGTGTCGTAGCCCTCCGGCAGGGACCGGACAAACCGGTCCACGCACGTCGCACGGGCGGCCTCCAATATCTCGGCTTCCGAAGGGGCAGGCCGGCCGTAAGCAATGTTGTCCCGGATGGTCCCGCCGAGCAGCCAGTAAACGTGCAGCACAAGGCCCATTCGCAACCACTGTTCGTTGCGCGTCAACTAAGTTCACCCCAAGTGGACGACGGCGGTGCCTCCCGCCGTCGTCCGCTTGCGTTTAGTGCCGCCCCTACAGGGCCGACCARCCGCCGTCGGAGGCGAGGATGGCRCCGTTGACGTTGGTGCCGTCGTCGCTGAGCAGGAACGTGATGGACGCGGCGAGCTGCGCGGCCGTGGCGGGCGTGGGGACGGTGGCCTGCATCAGCGGGCCGAGGCGTTCGGCCGCGAGCCGGGATCCCCAGGTGGCCACGATGTTGGTGATGGTGGGGCCGGGGGCGACGGCGTTGAAGCGCAGGCCCTTCGGCCCGTACATCACGGCCGAGTTCTTGGTCAGGCCGACGACGGCGTGCTTGGACGCGGTGTACGCGGCGCCGGCGGCGGAACCGCGCAGGCCGGCCTCGGAGGCGACGTTGACCACGGAGCCTGTGCCGGCGTCCAGCATCAGCGGCACCACGGCGCGGGTGAGGCGCATGAGGGCSGTGACGTYGATCCGGAASACGCGGTCCCAGRKGTCGTCGTCCACCTCGTGGATCGGGGCGAAGTTGTCCATGATGCCGGCAACGTTCGCCAGGGCGTCGATGCGTCCGCCGGCGGCAGCGACGACGGCGGCCACGGTCTCTTCGGTGGAGATGTCGCCGGCGACGGGGACCAGGTCCAGCCCGGCGTTCTCGGCCACCAGATCATCCAGGCGTTCCTTGCTGATGTCGGCGGCGATGACGCGGCCGCCTTCCTTGGCAATCCGCAGCGCGGTGGCCTGGCCGATGCCGGAGGCCGCGCCGGTGACGATGACGGTCTTGCCGGCGAACCGGCCGGTGGTGGTGGCTTCCTGCCATGAAGCTTCGTTGCCCATGATGTCCTTCCAGACGTTGCTGACGGTGATGCGGTCCACCTTATGACACTCTGTGTCATTATGTAAGGGTGAATACTGGTGGGATGCCTTCGGATGCTGTGACCACCGCCGTCCCGCGCTCCACCGGGCGCCCGGTGACGATTGATCCCGACGCCGTGGCCGTCATTGCGCTGCGGCTGTTCGCCGAGCGCGGCTACGAGCAGACCTCAATGGAGGACATCGCGCGCGAGGCGGGGATCGGGCGCAAGAGTCTGTACCGCTACTTCGCCAGCAAGGCCGAGCTCGTCTGGGGCGGCATGGAACCGGTGGTCGAAGCGTCGGGCCGGGTGCTGGACTCCGCCAGCACTGCCGGCTTGGCCGACGGCGGCGTCCTGGCCCGGCTGCGCGATGCGGCGGTCGCCGGGGTTGCCGTTCTGCCCGACCTCGCGGTCACGCGCGGCCGGCTGCGACTGATCGCCGAACACCCCGAACTGGCCAGCCGCAGCTACGAATCCCTGGCGCCGCAGCGCGAGCGGACCCGGGCGTACCTGATGTCCGCCGGCGTCCCCGAGGACGTGGCCGGGTATCTGTGTGCCGCGTTGATCGGCGCGACGTTCGAGGCGTGGATGCAGTGGGCCGCCGGGACGGACCCGAATCCGGTGCCGTATTTGGTGGCGGCGGTGGGGGTGCTGCGGGTGCCCGAGTCGACGCGGGCGGGGTGACAATGGGGAGATGAGCTCCGTGTTGAAACGAAGCCGGCCCAACGGCCGCCGCCTGCCGGTCCGGAACCGGGGTCCCGCCGTCGTGGTTTGGCTGGTGCTGCGGTGAGTACCTTCGTCCTGATCCCCGGAGCGGGCGGTACGGCCTGGTACTGGAGCCGCGTCGTTCCGTTGCTGCAGGGGGCCGGCCACGAGGCCGTCTCGGTCGATCTGCCCGGCGACGATGAAAGCGCCGGATTGCCCGAGTACGCGCGTCTGGTTCTTGAGGCCATCGGTGGACGCCAGGACGTGGTGCTCGTTGCGCAGTCGCTGGGTGGCTTCACCGCCCCGCTCGTGTGCGAAAAAGCCCCCGTCGCCGGGCTTGTCCTGGTGAATGCGATGATCCCTGTACCGGGCGAGACCGCCGGTGCATGGTGGGACAACACGGGCTGGGCTGCGGCGCAGCAAAGCGCGGCCCAGGCCCACGGGTACAGTGCCGAGTTCGACACGGACACCTACTTCCTGCACGACGTGCCGCCGGAAGTCGCCGCGGAAGGCGAACCGCACCAACGCCCCGAAGCAGACGCGGTCTTTGAATCGGCCTGCACCTTCACGGCCTGGCCCCGGATCCCGACCCGCGTCGTGGCCGGAAAGGGAGACCGCTTCTTTCCACTGGACTTCCAACAACGGGTCGCCCGCGAACGCCTCGGCATGGAGCCCGACGTCCTGCCCGGCGGCCATCTCCTCGCCCTGGCAAACCCGGACGGTGTGGCTGATTACCTGCTGCGCCGCTGAACGTGGGAATTCCGGCCTAGCGGCTGCTCACCTGGCCGAACAGCTTCGCGATGGGCGCGAGCACCAGCGGCCGGGCGGCGTACCACCCGGCCGCCGTGATGGCGATTGCGGCCGCGAAGAGCCAGAACCCGACCCAGTTGACCACGTCGGTTCCGCTGAACATGTGGTTCAGGTTGCGCAGCGCACCGGTCGCGAACACGAGGAACACGTGGATGAGGATGAACAGCACGAAAAACAGCATGGTCGGGAAGTGCACCGCGCGCGCAACCTCCAACGGGTAGATCTTGTTCAGTGTTTTCGCGTTCTTCGGCCAGAACTCGCTCATGCGCACACCCGTGATCGCCGCGACCGGGGCCGCGATGAACACCACCACGAAGTACATGATCTGCTGCAGGCTGTTGTAGTTCACCCAACCGGACTCAACGGGCCAGTCCAGTGTCATGTACTGCAGGAGCGCGGAGAGCGCGTTCGGGAAAGCCTCCCAACTGCTCGGCACGATCCTCATCCAGCGGCCAGAGGCAAACAGCAGCACCACGAAGATGAGTCCGTTGGCCAGCCACAAAATGTCCAACGTCTGGTGCAGCCACAGGTTGATGCTGATCTTCTTGCCACCGCGCTTTGGCGTCCAAAACGCCGGCGGCTTCTGCTGCGTCCGCACCTGATAGCCGGAGCGAATGATGAGCACCATCAGGAAGATGTTCAGGAAGTGAGCCCACTGCGCCCACCACGGGAAGCCGGGCTCTACCGTATCGGGCAGGTCATACGCGCCGGGGTATCTCTCGAGGAACTCGGGCACGCCCGGCAGCGTCGTCACGCCGCGCGCGGCGAGCACAAGAATCGCTGCGGCGGCCACTCCGCCGACGGCGAAGAGCACGACGAGCTTGATCCACTGGCCCAGGGTACGTGAGCCGTAGAGCCTTGCCTCAGCCTTTGGCTTCACGGGCTTTTCGACGGCGGCGGGCTGTGCCACCGGCGCCGGGGCCGCTGCGGCTGGCCGCGCCGCGGGTGCCGCTGCGGCTGGCCGCGCCGCGGGTGCCGGGACGACTGGCCGCGCCGCGGGTGCCGGGACGACTGGCTGTGCCACCGGCGCCGGGGCGGTGGTGGCCGCGGGTGCACTCGACGCCGAGGGCTCCGCCCCGGCGTCGGCCTTCACCACGCTGGGAGTCGGGGCAGGGGCGGCGTCGGCAATATGTTGGGGACCTGCCTGCACCGCAGGGGCGGCAGCGACTACCGGAGCAAGCCCAGCCGGCGGCCAGGGTTCTCCGCCGGGGACACGGGGAAGCCCGCGACGAAGCGAGGTGGTTCCCGTCGTCCGTGTGGCGGGCGCGGCTGCCGGAGCAGCTGAAGTCACCGCCGCTGCCGGCACCGCTGCTTTCTCAGCAGCAACAGCTACGGCAGCATCTGCGGCTGCATCTACGGCAGATGCCGCCGTGGCGCCTGCGGCCGGAGCCCCGGACAGAGCCGCCTTTGATATCGGAGCCTCGCCTGCGGGCGGCCAAGGTTCGCCTCCCGGCACGCGCGGCAGGCCGCGGCGAAGCTGCCGCGCCTCCGCAGCGCCTGGGTTCACTGCAGGGACCGGCGCGGACACTGCCGCCGCCGGCACCGTTTCCTGGACAGCAGCGGGGGCGGACGGCCCGGCGTCCACTGGCCCGGCGGCGGCCGGCGCTGTCCCGGAAACAGACACCGCCATATCGGCTGTTTCTGCCGCTTCTGCCGCTTCTGGCGCTTCTGGCGCTTCTGGCGCTTCTGGCGCTTCTGGCGCTTCTGGCGCTTCTGGCGCTTCTGCCGTGACTATGCGGGCGGGCGCCTGGCCTGCTGGAGGCCAGGGTTCACCACCTTCGACGCGCGGCAGGCCCCGCCGAATGGACCGAGACAGAGTTGCCATCGCTACTTCTTCCGGGCCTCAAGTGCGCTAATGAGCTGGGGAACAACCTTGAAGACGTCGCCGACCACACCGTAGTCCGCAACCTCGAAGATCGGCGCGTCGCCGTCCTTGTTGATGGCGACGATCATCTTCGCGGTCTGCATGCCGGCCCGGTGCTGAATCGCGCCGGAAATGCCCAGCGCGACATACAGCTGCGGTGACACGGAAACTCCGGTCTGGCCGACCTGATGCGCTGTGGGGACGTAGCCGGCATCCACCGCGGCGCGCGACGCACCAACGGCGGCACCGAGGGTATCGGCGAGCTGTCCAACGAGTGCGAACTGTTCTTCCGAGCCGAGGCCACGGCCACCGGCGACAACCTTTGCGGCACCACGCAGCTCCGGCCGCGAGGTGGCGGCAGTCGCATCCTCGAAGGAGTCGATCCGCGCGGCCGGTTTCGCGGAGCTCGTCACGGCCAAGGTCTCCGACGCTTGCGGCTGAGCCTCGGCCCGCGCCTCGATGGAACCCTGGCGGACCGTAATCACCGGCGCCCCAAACGTGGACGATGACGTCACGTTGTAGGCGCCGCCGTAGATGGAGTGGTGTGCCACGACGCCCTCGTCATCACGGGACACACCGACCGCATCGGCAGAAATCGCCGCACGCGAACGGGCAGCGTAACGGCCGGCGAGGTCGCGCCCGTTCAGGGAATGCGAAATCAGGATCGCGTCCGGCTGCACCTGCTCCACGGCGGCGGCAAGCGCGTCAACGCCCGGCACCCCGAGCGCGGAAGGATCCGGAGTCTCCGCGATGAGGGCGTGCGCGGCACCAAGGTCCGCGGCCTCCGCGGCGGCGGCGCTCCCGGCGCCGGGTGAGGCAAGTACCAATGCAACCGGGGTGCCAACGGCAGCGGCGGCACCGAAGAGCCCGGCCGCGGCCTGCTCGAGTTCACCGGATGCCCGGGTTTCGACGACGACGAGGATTGCGTCACGAGGGAATTCAGTCATGTCGTTGATCCTTAGGCCAGTCGGTTTTCGATCAGGAACTCAGCGAGCTTTTCGCCGGCATCACCCTCGTCGATGATCTTCACGCCCGCCGCGCGCGGGGGCCTCTCCGCAACGGTCAGCATGATCGAACGCGCCGCCTCCGGGTTGTCGGCCGTGATCCCGAGGTCCGCGAGGGTCAGGACCTCAAGGGGCTTCTTCTTCGCGGCCATAATGCCCTTGAAGTTCGGGAAGCGCGCCTCCGGAAGTGCCTCGGTAATGGAAATCACCGCGGGCAGGTTCGCTGAGACCTTCTGCACGCCAGTGTCAACGGCCCTGGAACCCGACACCGCGCCGTCGCTGATCTCGACGGAGCTGAGGCCGGTGGCATGCGGTACGTCAAGCAATTCGGCAAGCATCGCGGGAATCATGCCGCCGGATCCGTCGGTGGAGACGTTGCCGGTAATCACCAGGTCAAACCCACTGCGGTGGATCGCTGCGGCGAGGGTTTCAGCGGTAAGTCCCAGGTCCGCACCCCGGAGCGCCTCGTCACAGACATGGGTGGCGCTTCCCGCGCCCATCGCGAGCCCCTTGCGAATTGTTGCCGTTGCACTCTCGGGGGCGAGGGAAAGGATTGCGACCTCAGTGCCCTCGTTCGCGTCGGCGTACGTCAGTGCCAGCTCCAGGGCCCGCTCACCGATCTCATCAATGACTGCCTCGCTGGCTCCTCGATCGGCGAGGCCCGTTTCAAGGTTCAGTTTTCGGTCCCCGTACGTGTCGGGGACCTCCTTTACTAGGACGATAATCTTCATCGATGGCTCTTCCTGTGGCGGCTTGTCCCTGGAGCGGAGACAATGTCGAACCCATCGAGTCTACGAAACTAGGGCCCCTTCTGGTTGACAGAGCCCGTGTCGTGAAGTGAAGTGCGTCGTCTTGGGACCGGCAGCGCCGTAAAGCTGGACGTTCCGTTGACAACTGCAAAACGTTTTGTGTAACGTGTCTCACACCAGATACAAAACGTTTTGCAAAGGGAAGTCAATGACGACAAGAGTGGGAATACGCGACGTGGCCAAGGCCGCGGGAGTCTCCGTCACCACGGTGTCGCATGCCCTCAACGACGCCACGAGCTTCCGGGTGAAGGCCGCCACGCAGCAACTCGTCCGGGACGTGGCCAGGGATCTTGGGTATGCCCCGAACAAGATGGCCAGCGGACTGCGCAACCAGCGCTCCCAGATCCTTGGCCTGGTCAGTGACGAAATCACCACCACCCCCTTTGCAGGGGCCATGATCCGCGGGGCGCAGGACGCCGCCTACGACCGCGGCTACGTGGTGATGGTGGTCAACTCGGGCCTGGACAGCGAGCTGGAAAACCGTGAAATCAACATGCTGCGGCAGCACCAGGTGGACGGGGTGGTCTACGCCAGGATGTACCACCAAAGCGTGCAGGTCCCCGCGGAACTGGAGGGCCTCCCCACCGTGCTGCTGGATTCCGTCACCGACGACACGTCCATTTCCTCGGTTATCCCCGACGAGGTGGGCGCCGCCGAAACGGCCGTTGAAGCAATCATCCAGGCGGGCCACACCCGGATCGGGATGATCAACAACATCGACGACATCCCCGCCACGCACGGCCGCAGGGAGGGCTTCCTCAACACCCTCCGGCGGCACGGCCTGCAGCACGACCCCCGCCACCTCGTGATCGCCCAGCCCGAAACCGCGGGAGGCCGCGAGGCCGCGCTGGGCCTGCTCGGTCAGCCCGACCGCCCCACAGCCCTGTTCTGCTTCAGTGACAGGGTTGCCATGGGCGCCTACCAGGCGGCCACCGCATTGGGGCTGCGCATTCCGGAGGACGTGTCCATTGTGGGGATCGACAATCTCGAAATCATCGCAGACGCCCTGTGGCCGGGGCTCACCACCGTCGCCCTTCCCCACTACGAAATGGGCAGTTGGGCGGTCCACCGAATCCTGGACGACATCGAAAATCCCGGCGCACGCGCAGTCCAGACGCAACTGGACTGCCCCCTGATTGAGCGGGGGTCCCTCGGCC
Organism: Arthrobacter sp. P1_H7; assembly: GCF_056405215.1. Taxonomy (NCBI): domain Bacteria; kingdom Bacillati; phylum Actinomycetota; class Actinomycetes; order Micrococcales; family Micrococcaceae; genus Arthrobacter; species Arthrobacter sp. P1_H7. The sequence goes on from NZ_JBFUCO010000010.1 coordinate 29,314, forward strand.
CGCCGCCACGTTAGCTGTTTGCCGGCACCAAGCCGGCATCACCACATCGTTCCACCGCTCCACAGCTCCACTGCCCGGGGCCGCAAAAGAAGGGACGCAGCCGTTGCACCGGCCGCGTCCCGAAGGACCCGGGGCAATCTCCCACGCCCACATTCAGCAGAAAGATTGACCATCATGAACAAGCGATTCACCCGGATCCTCGCCACCAGTGTAGCTGCGGCGGCACTTGTCGGCTCCCTGGGCGCCTGCGGCAAGGGCAGCGCCTCGGCCCCGTCCGCCGGCTCCAACGAGATCACCATGTGGACCCACAACGCGGGCAATGCCGACGAACTCAAGGCGGTCGAAAACATCGTCGACTCCTACAACAAGAGCGCCGGCGCCAAGGCCAAGATCAAGGTCCAGGCGTTCCCGCAGGACTCCTACAACGACTCCGTGGTCGCGGCCGCGGCCGCCGGGAAGCTCCCCTGCATTGTTGACATCGATGGCCCCAATGTTCCCAACTGGGCCTGGGCGAAGTATCTGACACCCCTGAAGCTCGACGCCGACGTGTCCAAGAATCTGCCGAGCACGGTGGCCAAGTGGGAGGGTGAGACCTACGCCGTGGGCACCTATGACGTCGCACTGGCGATGCTCGCCCGCGCCTCCGACCTCAAGGCAGCTGGCGTCCGCGTCGCCACTGTGGAGAAGCCGTGGACCAAGGACGAGTTCCAGGACGCGCTGACCAAACTCAAGGCCCTGGGCAAGTGGGAATACCCGCTGGACATGGGTACCGCCGGAACCGGCGAGTGGCTGCCCTACGCCTACTCGCCGTTCCTGCAGTCCTTCGGCGGGGACCTGATCAACCGCGACGGGTTCCAGTCGGCAGACGGCGTCCTCAATGGCGACAAGGCCATCGAATGGGCCCAGTGGTTCCGCGGCCTTGCCGACCAGGGCTTCATGGCGAAGAAGAGCGGCAAGGACTCCACCCAGGACTTCCTCAACAACAAGAGCGGCCTTCTCTACACCGGCTCCTGGGCCGCGGACAAGGCACGCGCAGCGGTGGGTAAGGACCTCGTGGTCATGCCGTCCGTGGACCTCGGCAACGGCCCCAAGATCGGCGGCGCCTCCTGGCAGTGGGGCGTGACCAGCGGCTGCAACAACTCCGCGGCAGCCATGGATTACCTCTCCTATTCACTGAAGCCGGAAAACCTGGCCGCGGTGGCGAAGGCAACGGGCACGATCCCGGCCACCGACGAAGCCGCCGCGCTGATCCCCGCGTACGCCAAGGGCGGCGCAAACCGGATCTTCATGGAACTTTCCCGCAACTCCGCGGTGATGCGTCCTGAAACCCCGGCCTATCCCTTCATCGCCACCGAATACGGCAAGGCGGTTCAGGACATCCTCGCCGGCGCCGACCCCAAGACGGCGCTGGACAAGTCGGTCAAGGCCATCGACGCCAACATCAAGTCCAACGGCGGCTACAAAAACTAGCCGGCTGCCGAGCGGTACGACGACGGCGGTGCGCAACCGCCGCCGTCGTCGTACCTCCGGCCCTGACTGTCGACGGAGAAACCCATGACAACCACCCAGCTCCCCTCCCCCGGCCGCCGTCTGGCGGATCCGGCCCCGGCCGCACCGCCCAGCAAACCGCGCCGCCGCCCACGCCACCTGCGCGAACAGATCAGCGGCTGGGGAATGATCGCCCCGGCCGCGGTCCTCCTGCTCGCCTTCGTCTTCCTCCCGGCAATCCTGGGCTTCGGGCTGGCGTTTACCAACGCCCGGCTTGTTTCCCCGCGGCCCGTCGAGTTCGTCGGCACAGACAACTTCGCGCGACTCTTCGCGGATCCGGTGTTCTGGCGCTCGCTGCTGAACGTCAGCTACTTCGCCGTCGTGGTCGTGCCCGTCCAGTCCGGACTCGCCCTGGCCATGGCACTCCTGATCAACAAGAAGTTCCGCGGCGTGAACTTCTTCCGCACCATCTACTTCCTTCCCGTGGTGACGTCCATGGTGGTGGTGTCCCTGCTGTGGATGTTCATGTACCGCAAGGACGGCCTGATCAACGAGTTGCTGTCGGCGGCCAGTTTCGGCCTCATCAGCGGCCCGGACTGGCTCAACGATCCCGCCACCGCCATGCCGGCCATCATCGCCCTGTCCATCTGGCAGGCCGCAGGGTTCCACATGATCATCTGGCTCGCAGGCCTGCAAAGCATCTCCGGGGAACTGTACGAGGCCGCCCAGCTCGACGGGGCCAGCCGCTGGCACCAGTTCCGCTACGTGACCTGGCCCGGCCTCACCCACACCCGCACCCTGGTCCTGGTAACCATCACGATCCAGGCGCTCGGGCTCTTCGACCAGGTCAGCGTCATGACCCAGGGCGGGCCCCTCGATTCCACCACCACCATCATCTACGAGGCGGTGCGCTCCGGCTTCAAGCAGCAGGAGACCTCCTACGCCTCGGCCATCTCGCTCGTGTTCTTCGTGCTCGTGCTGCTGATCTCTGCAGTGCAGCGCTACTTGACCCGAGAGAAGGACTGACGTGAAACAGACACTCAATTCCAAGGGTCTCGGCAGCGCCGCGACCACGGCGGTCCGCCTCCTGTTCGCCGCCGTCGCCGCCTTCCCCATCGTGTTCATGATGGTGTCCTCGCTCAAGCCGGACCAGCAGATCTTCGGCGACATGTCCTCGGTGGCTGCGTTCCTGCCGATCGGCAACATTTCACTGGACAACTACGCGGCCGTGTTCGACCGGGTCCCGGCCGCCCGCTTCCTGATCAACTCCATCGGCATTTCCGCCGTCACGGTGGTGCTCGGCATCTTCATCAACAGCCTCTGCGCGTTTGCCCTGTCCCGTATGGAGGTTCGCGGCAAGCGCGTGGTGTTCACCGCGATCCTCGCCACCCTCATCGTGCCCTTCCAGACGCTGGCGCTGCCGCTGGTGTGGTGGGTCAACCAGCTGCCGTACTTTGAGCTCAACGGGTTCAGCCTGGAGATCTCGAAGGGCTGGCTGGACACCTACCAGGTCCAGATCATCCCGTTCATCGCCAACGCGTTCTCCATCTACCTGTTCCACCAGTACTTCGAGTCCATCCCGAAGGAACTGGACGAGGCCGCCCGGATCGACGGCGCCGGCTGGTTCACCATCTACCGCAAGGTGGTCATGCCGCTCGCGGGACCGGCCACCGCCACCGTGGCCATCCTGACCTTCCTGCCCGCCTGGAACTCCTACCTCTGGCCGCTCATGGTGGTCCAGTCCGAGGAGCTCCGCCCGGTGATGATCGGCATCCAGTACTTCTTCCAGCTCAACGTCTCCTGGGGCGAGGTGATGGCTTACGCGTCCCTCATCACCATTCCCGTGGTGGTCCTGTTCGTCGCGTTCCAGCGATCCTTCATCAACAGCATCGCCTCCAGCGGCGTCAAGGGCTGACCAGCCTCCTCACGCGAAAGCCTACAAAGAACCCTCATGAAAACACTCACCGAACTCGACTGCCAGTACCGGCCAAAGTGGCACTACTCGGCGGAGCGCAACTGGCTCAACGACCCCAACGGTCTGGTCTACGCCAACGGCACCTACCACCTCTTCTACCAGCACAACCCGCACGGCGAGGAGTGGGGCAACATGTCCTGGGGCCACGCCACCTCCACCGACCTGCAGCACTGGGACGAACAACCCGTTGCCATCGCGTGCGATGAGCAGGAGGCCATCTTCTCCGGCTCCGCAGTGGTCGATGTCCACAACACCAGCAGCTTCGGCGTCGGAGGCGTGCCCCCGCTGGTGGCCATCTACACCAGCGCGTACTCGCCCGCATCGCCACTCGCCGGACGGCAGGCGCAGTCCCTCGCCTACAGCACGGACGACGGCGCCACCTGGACCAAGTACGCCGGGAACCCGGTACTGGACCGGGCCTCCGCGGACTTCCGCGACCCCAAGGTCTTTTGGCACGACGGCGCCGCCGGCAGCTACTGGGTGATGGTCGCCGTCGAGGCGGTCCACCACGAGGTGGTGCTCTACAAGTCGGCGGACCTGCTGACCTGGGAGTACCTGAGCACCTTCGGCCCGGCGAACGCCACGGGAGGGGTGTGGGAATGCCCGGACCTGTTCGAACTGCCGGTGGACGGCGATGCCTCCAACACCCGGTGGGTCCTGGTGGTCAACCTGAGCCCCGGCGGCATCGCCGGCGGCTCGGGCGGCCAGTACTTCATCGGAACTTTCGACGGCGTGACGTTCCGTTCCGAAAGCACGATCACCGACGGCGTGCAGGCCGACGACAGCCGGATGGCCGACTACGGCTGGCTCGACTGGGGCCGGGACTACTACGCGGCCGTGTCCTTCAGCAACGCCCCGGACGGACGGAGGCTCATGATCGGCTGGATGAACAACTGGCAGTACGCCGCCTCAACGCCCTCGGACGGCTGGCGCAGCGCGATGTCCCTCGTCCGTGAGGTCAGGCTGGTGTCCCGCGGCGGGCGCCCGGTGCTGGTGCAGGAAGCGGTGGACCCGTTCCACAGCCAGGGTGCAGAGGTGTTCGCGCTGGACCGGCAGCCGTTGGCGGACGGGGTGACCTGGCTTCCGGCCGAGGCCTGCGGTGACGTGCTGCGAATCGATGCGGAATTCGAGCCCGGCGCCGCCGGCAGGGTAGGCCTCGTGCTCCGGGCCGGCAGCGAACCGGGCGGGGAATCCGGCTCCAGGTCCGGGCCCGGAGTCGGGGCGCGCACTGTCCTGGCCTACGACTGCCGCACGGCGGAGCTCAGCCTGGACCGGACCGAATCCGGCAATGTGGGGTTCCACGAGTCGTTCCCGTCAGTGGAGCGCGTTTCCGTGTCTTTGGAGGACGGCCGGCTCAGGCTCCGGGTGTTCCTGGACCGCTGCTCGGTGGAGGTCTTCGCGCAGGACGGCCTGGCAACCATCACCGATCTGGTCTTTCCCGCGAACTCCTGCACCGCCGTCGGGCTGCTGGCCGAGGGCGAGGGCGGCACCCTGGCGGGCCTGGCCGTCCTCGCCTGACCGGCTGGAAGGGTCCAAACCGGGGGGAGCAGATCCGCGTTGAAACGAAGCCGGTCCGCCGGACCGCTGCCGGCCATCTGCCGTTCATCTGCCAGTATCGGGGATTAATTACCGGGAAGTAACGTGGCGATCTCTTGTTGAGATCCAACCTTTGAGAGGCTCCCGAATGAGCACGACTCACACCCGAGGCATCCTCACGGCCGCCGCAGCAATCGTCCTGGCCGCGTCGGCAATCGGCATCACCGCGGCCGCCCAGGCCGCAGACAACCCCACCGGTGCCGGCAACCACGGTGACAGGAACACGGCTCTGGCCGACGCCTTCAACGGCGTGGACCGGAACACGAACTGGCAGCAGACGTCCAAGCTGAAGCTGAACTTCCCGACGTACCACACGGAGGGAATCGCCTACAGCCAGGACCACATCTTCCTCTCGGCCGTTCAGATCATCGAACCGACCGTGAAGTTCCCGACCCCGCAAAACGGCTTCGACCGCACCCCCGGCAAGGGCGTCGGCCACCTGTTCGTCATGGACAAGGCCGGCGCCCTGCAAAAGGACATCGTCCTGGGAGAGGGCGACATGTACCACCCCGGCGGCATCGACTTCGACGGCACCAACGTCTGGATCCCCGTGGCCCAGTACCGGCCGGACAGCAGCGCCATCATCTACCGAGTCGACGCGACCACCCTGGACGTGGATAAACAGTTCGAGGTGAAGGACCACTTCGGCGGCATCGTGATGGACAAGCAGACCGGCCACCTGGTCGGCAACACCTGGGGCTCGCGCCGCTTCGCCGAATGGGACCTGCAGGGCAAGCAGCTCTCGACCTGGCAGAACCCGAACTACTTTATCGACTACCAGGACTGCCAGTACGTGCCCAACTCCAAGATGCTCTGCAGCGGGATCACCAACCTCCCGCAGACCCCGGCGGCCGGCGGCACCGGCGCCACCTACGAACTCGGCGGCATGGCGATGATTGACCTCAAATCCCGCAGCGTAATCCGCGATGTCCCGTTCCAGCAGTGGTCCACCGCAGGCCATGTGGCCACGCGCAACCCGTTCAAAATGACGGCCGACGGCGGGCACCTCACCATGAAGGTGGCCCCCGACAACGGTGAGGAAGGCAACGGCACCGAAATCCTCACCTACGAGGCAACGGTCACGCCCGCCAAGTAACGCCGGCCTGCCGCAGGCGCCACGAGGGGAGCCCCGGGGCTCCCCTCGTGGTGGCCTTCTCAGTCAGCTGCCGTGCACCCCGGACACCGCCGTTCCGGGAACCCGGCTACAGGGCCCGCGCGTTGGCCAGCACCGGCAGTTTGGCGCGGACAGCCGCTACTTCGGAAGGGTCGACGTCGATCATCACCAGTTCCGGTTCGCGGCCGAGGGTGACGAGTGGCGTGCCGAGGGGTGACACCACGGCGCTGTGGCCGATCCCGGTGGGGGCTGAACCCGCCGGCTCCTGGCCGATGCTGGAGGGATCTCCCTGCCCGCACGCCACCACGAAGGTGGTGCTGTCCACTGCGCGGGCGCGGACCAGGAGATCCCACTGCTCCGCCTTTCCTTCACCGGATCCCCAGGACGCGCAGACGATGTTGATCTGCGCCCCGGCCCTGGCGTTGGCGCTGAACAGGGCGGGGAAGCGCACGTCGTAGCAGGTGGCCAGGCCGATGACCGTCCCGTTCACCTCGAACGTCACGGGGGACGTGCCGGCGTCGACCGAATCCGACTCCGCGAACCCGAAGGCGTCAAAGAGGTGGATCTTGTCGTAGGAGGTGTCGGTGCCCGGGCCGGTCACCAGCAAGGTGTTCCGCACCCGGCCGTCCCGCCCCGGGGTGAACATACCGGCCACAATCGTGAGGCCCAGCTCCGCGGCGATTCCACGGACGGCGGCGGCCCACGGGCCATCGAGCGGCTCGGCAATGTCGGCCAGGGGATTCCCGAAGGCCCGCATGGCGGCTTCCGGGAACACGACAAGATCGGCGCCCGCGGCCTGGGCACGGGTGGCGTAGTCTCGGATCAGCTCAAGGTTGGCCGCCGGATCGGCGCCGGTGATGATTTGGGCGACTGCTATGCGCATGGGTTTACTCCAGTGTGTTGTATACATAATGTATGCGAAAAATTTCGGGGCCGGCCGCTTCAGGCCGGGAAAAGGCCTACGCGTATTTGCGTGAGAACGTTCTGACCGACCCGGACGTGCAGGGCAAGTTCCTCAACGAACAGGAACTCGCGGCGGACATCGGGGTCTCCCGCACGCCGGTGCGCGAGGCGCTGCTGTTGCTGGTCGCCGACGGCCTGGTGGAGCTGATCCCCCAGCGCGGGGCCTACGTGCCGCTGGTCACCGGCCGCGAGGTCTCCGAACTGATGGAGCTCCGCGGCGTCCTTGAGCGCCACGCGGCCCGGCTGGTCATTGCCGAGGGACGGGTGCCGGCCGCGCAGATGCAGGAGACCCTGGCCCTTCAGGTTGCCCTGCCGGACACCCTCGCACCCGAGTCCGCCAGGGAGTTCATCCGGCTGGACACGCTGTTCCACCAGCAGCTAATCGACGCCGCGGGCAATGCGCTGATCTCCCGGACGTACAGCAAGCTTCACGTCCGGCAGATCCTGGTAGGAATCTCCGCCTTGTTCGGTACAACCGGGCGCCGCCACGACGTCTGCGCCGAACACCAGGGCATCCTGGATGCCCTGGTGTCCGGCGACGCCGCGAGAGCGGAGCAGGCAATCGAACATCATCTGGCTGTCACGCGGGACATCCTGCTCCGCAGTTAGCTGTTGGCACTGATCTTGTCTCCACCAACGACGGCGGCCGGGCGTTCGCCGGTGGCGCCTTCGAGGAGCAGCTTGTAGTCGTCGTCTTCGGTGGTGTTGGAGTTCCGGCCCAGGGCCAGCCCGATCAGCGTTACGACGGCGGCGACGGCGACGTAGATCGCCACCGGCACCCAGGTGCCGAACTGGGCCAGCAGCAGGGTGAACATCAGCGGGGCGATGGCGCCGCCGATCACACCGGCGAAGGTGTAGGCCAGCGAGCTGCCGGTGGAGCGCAGCCGGGGCGAGAACTGCTCCACAATGAAGGCCGCCTGCGGGCCGTACATGAACGAGTGCGCCATCAGGCCGAACACGATGCCGATGATCAGCATGGGCTCGTTCTTGCCGCCCAGGATCCCGAAGAATACGAAGGTCCACACGGCCCCCACCACGGCGGCGGTGCCATAGACCAGCCGGCGGTTGATCCGGTCCGAGACCGCGCCGGCCAGGGGAATCATGAACAGCTGGAAGGCGGATCCGATAAGGACCGCGGTGAGCACCTGGTTCCGCTGGTAGCCGAGGACCTGGATGCCGTAGGTGAGGGTGAAGACGGTGAACAGCGCGTAGAGGACGTCGGGTCCCACGCGGCACAGGACGGCGGCGATCAGCGGGCGCAGCTCCGTGCTGAAGACCTCCCGGATGGGGGCATCAGGCTGCTGGCCGTGCGCTTCGATGGCCTTGAAGACCGGGGTGTCCTCAAGCTTGAGGCGGATCCACAGGCCGAAGCCCACGAGCAGCGCCGACAGCAGGAATGCGAGGCGCCAGCCAAAGCTGAGGAACTGTTCCTCGGTGAGCGCCAGGGTCAGGACGGCGAGGGCGCCGTTGGCCAGCAGGTTGCCGGCGGGCGGACCCACCTGGGCGGCAGACGCCCAGAAACCGCGGCGATGCGGGTCGCCGTATTCGCTGGAGAGCAGGACGGCCCCGCCCCATTCGCCGCCGACGCCCACGCCCTGTGCGAAGCGGAGCAGCACCAGGATGATCGGGGCCGCGATGCCGATGGTGGCGTAGCCCGGCAGCACGCCGATCAGGACGGTGGCGACGCCGATGATCATCAGGGTCGCGACAAGGACTTTCTTGCGTCCGATGCGGTCGCCGAGACGGCCGAAGACAATTCCACCCACGGGGCGGGAGATGTAGCCCACGGCGTAGGTCGAGAACGCCAGGATCGTCCCCGTCATGGGATCCGACGACGGGAAGAAAACGATCGGGAAAACGACGGCGGCCGCGGCCGAGTAGACCGCGAAGTCGTACCATTCGAGCGCCGTGCCGGTGAGGCTGGCGGCAAAGGCCTTGTATAGGCCTTGGGGCCGGATCGGCGCATCCGGGCGCGCTGCCGCGCCGGGTGCCTGTACGGGGGCGTTGGCCATATTGTTCCTCCACGAGATCTTTGCGGGTGACGCCTGTCACGCTGGCGTTAAATGTATACATTACGCATACTGGATGTACATCGGCCACCGTTTACGGTTTCCGGTTTGTAAATTTTCCCCAGATCCACCACACGAAGGATGTACTCACATGGCTACGCTGAGCTTCGAACTCCCCGACGGCAGCACCCGAAACGTGGAGGTCACCCACCTGCTCAATGCCGGCTACGCAGGCCGCGAGCAGGATGAAGTGCAGGCCCACATCGAGGAACTTGCCCTGCTGGGCGTCCCCGGACCCGCCACGACCCCGGCGCTGTATCCGGTGTCACCGTATCTTGCGCAGCAGGCCTCGGAGGTGCGGGTGCAGCACGGAAAGACCTCGGGCGAGGCAGAGTGGGCGATGGTGATCACCGACGACGGCGTGCTGCTGACAGTCGCCTGCGACCACACGGACCGCGACCTCGAGGTGCACGGCGTGGCCTGGAGCAAGAATGCCAGCCCGGACGTGCTGGGCCGCAAGGCATGGCGGCTTGATGACGTCCGCGACCACCTGGACCGGATCACGCTGAAGGGGTGGGTCGGCGAGGGGGATGAAGCTGACACCCTGATCCAGGACAGCACCCTGGGGGCCTTGCTGACCCCGGATTACTGGCTGGAAGTCCTTTCGGAGCGCGGTCTGAACCAGCCCGGCACCGTCCTGATCTCCGGCACGGTGGCCATGACCAGCGGCGTGGACCAGTTTGCCCGCAGCTGGAAGGTGGAGATGGCGGATCCCGTGACCGGCCACTCGATCGATGCGGCCTACGTCGTGGAAAAAATGGCGGAACCCATCGGCTGAGCGCCGCCAGTCGGGTGGGGCATCCGCGGATGCGGCGATCGCGGATGCCCTGTGTGGGGATCCGTGTCGCCGTGCGGGGTGCCGGCGTAGACAGCGTTCGCTATCGCGCCGAAGACGGCGACGCCGATGGAGCTGCCGATCGATCGGGCGAAAAGGTTGGTTCCGGTGACCACGCCGCGCTCGTTCCATTCGACGCTCGTCTGGGCGGCGATCAGGGTGGGCGTCGCGACCAGCCCGAGTCCGAGCCCGACGATGAAGCAGCTGACGGCGACCAGCGCCACGTTGGGGACGGAGGCGGTGACGGCCAGGACCGCCGTGCCGATGACGGTGACCGTGATGCCGATCAGGGCAGTGTTCCGGAACCCGATGCGCAGATACAGGCGCCCCGACTGGGACGCACTGATCGGCCAGCCGATGGTCAGCGCCGCCAGGGCGAGCCCGGCCACGATCGGGGAGGTCGAGAGGGCTCCGACCAGGAACGTCGGAACGTACGAAGTGATGCCCAGCATGACCGCTCCCACACCGAAGGCGACCATCGCCGTCGTCGCCAGCAGCCGCCGGGACACCACCCACGGCGGCAGGACCGGCTCCGCCGCCCTCCGTTCGACGAGGATGAACGCGACGAACAGGAGGGCGCCGCCGGCGAACACTGCGTCGCTGATGGCGGAGTCCCAGGCCCAGGCCTGGCCGCCCTCGAGGGCCCCGAGAATGAGCAGGGTGAGCGAGACCGTGAGCAGCCCCGCGCCCAGATAGTCGACCCGGTGCTTTACGGGCTCGATGTTTTCGTGGAACGACCGGACCAGCATCCAGCCTGCCACCAGGCACAGCGGGATGTTCACGAGGAAGATGCCGCGCCAGATGCCGAGTGAGGCAAACACTCCCCCGAGCGTCGGGCCCACCACCGAGGAAACCGCCCACACGCTCGCCAGGTAGCCCTGCACTTTTGCCCGTTCGGCCAGGGTGTAGATATCGCCGGCGATGGTGATGGCCATCGGCTGGACCGCGCCGGCGCCCAGGCCCTGCACCACGCGGAAGGCGATGAGGACCGGCATGCTCCAGGCGAGTCCGCACAGGATCGAGCCGAGCAGGAACAGGCCGATTCCGATCAGCATGATCGGCTTGCGGCCGATGGTGTCGGAGAGCTTCGCGTAGACCGGGACGGACACGGCCTGCGCCAGCAGATAGGCGGAGAACAGCCAGGGGAACGACGTGAACCCGCCAATGTCATGCACGATCGCAGGCACGGCTGTCGCCACCACGGTCGCGTCGATCGCCACCAGGCCGGTGGAGAGCATCAGGGCGATGAGGACAGGTCCGCGTTTGGAGCGGAAACCGACTCCCTCGGCAGGCATGGTGGTCACGTGCATCACTCCCGGTGCGATGGTCTATTGAGCAGCGTCTATTGGGCCCAGTCGGCGTCGTCGTAGGGGCGTCCGCGGAAGTGGGCGCGGAGGTATTCGCCCACCACGGCGGCGCCCAGGTCCCCGGCTTCGGGCGCCACCACCCGGCCGTCGATGCGGCGGGCCATCCGCTGGACGAAGCGTTCCAGGGACGGGTCGTCGCCGAGCCGGAAGAACGTGGCCTGCGTGCCGGCCCGGGCAAGGCGGTCCAGTTCGGCGACCGTCACGCGGATGGTCTCCGGGTCCGGCGGCCAGCAGAACCACGACTCGCCGTCGGCCAGCAGGTGCGCGGTGGGTTCGCCGTCGGTCACCACGAGGAGGACGGGCTGCATCGACGGGTGCTGGCGGAAGAACCGGCCGGCCAGCAGCAGGCCGTGGTGCAGGTTGGTTCCCTGCTCCCGGAGGGCCGGCAGGGCCGTGAGCTCGCCAATGTCCATGGTCTGCGCGTAGCGGCCGAACGTGATCAGCTGCAGCCGGTCGCCGCGAAACCGGGTTGAGACGAGGTGGTGCAGGGCGAGGGCGGTGCGTTTCATGGGCACCCAGCGCCCCTCGGCGGCCATCGAGAAGGACACGTCCGCGAGCAGGACGACGGCGGCCTGCGTGCGCGCCTCCGTCTCCGTGACTTCGATGTCGCCCACGGCGAGGCGCAGTCCGCGGCCCGGGTCACCGCCGTCGGCGATCGTGCGGCGGATCGCGTTGGTGATGGTGCGGGTGACGTCCCACGGTTCGGCGTCGCCGAACTCCCACTGCCGGCTGGAGCCGGTCTGCTCCCCGGCCGCCCCGGCGACGCGCGTGTCCCGGCGCCCCTGCCGGCCGGAGAGTTGCTTGGCGGTGTCCCGCAGCAGCGACCTGCCAAGCCGCCGCATGGCCTGCGGGGACAGCCGGAGATCGCCGTCGGCCCCGCGCTGGAGGAAGCCGCCGTCCTGCATGGCCCGCTCGATCTCCGCGAGGGTGCGGGCCGACACGGCGGCATTCTGTCCCAGCTGGCGGGCGAGGGCGTCCAGGTCCAGGTCATCGAGGCGTGACCCGCTGTAGGCCTGGGAGAGCTGTTCGGCCAGCTCGTCCAGTTCGGCGATGTCCTGGAGCACGCCGGTGCCGTCGCCGAGCCCCAACCCTTCCTCGCCCTCGAAGCGTTCGGAACCGGCCCAGTCCTCGCCGGGACGCAAGGCCTGCAGGTTGGAATCGAGTTGGCCCAGCTGTGCCATAAGCTCGGGCGAGCCGAACGCCTGGGCGGAGAGCCGCATCAGCTCCTCGCGCTGCTCGGCGGACATGGATTGCAGCAGCCGCTGGGCGGCGGCCGCGCGCTGGGCGAGCGCGTCCACCAGCTCCTCGACCGATTGCGGGTTCTCCGGGAAGAACTGGCCGTGCTTGGCCATGAATTCCTGGAAGTCCGCGGCGGGGTCCTCGCCGCGCCGGTGTTTGCCGAGGAGTTCGTTGAGGTCCTGCAGCATCTCGGCCACGGCGGCACGGTCCTCTTCGGTGGCGCCCTCGAGCGCCTCCTTCATGCCGGCGAACCGCTGGTCCAGGATTTCGCGGCCCAGCAGGTCCTTGATCCGCTCGTAGGCCTCCCGGGCGGTGCTGGACTGCCAGTCATAGGAGGCGAGCTCGTTGACCGCTGCCGCCGTGGAGCGCGGCAGGTTCTGCAGCTGCATCTCCCGGAAGGCGCGGTCGGTGTTGTCCATCATGGCGTCGCGGGCGAGTTGCTTGCGCTCCTCCAGCACCGCGGTGTCTAGCAGTTTCTGGACTTCGCTGAGGGTGCCGTCCAGGTTGTGCCGGCCCAGCAGTTCACTGCGCCGCTGCTGGACGCGGCCGGCGAGGTCGTCGAGCCCTTCCCGGCTCCGGCCGCCGCGCCGCAGGAACTCCTGCAGGGCGTGCCGGGGCGAGTAGCCGGCCATGACGTCCTCGGCGACGGCGTCCAGCGCCTCCGCCAGGTCCACCGGCGGGGTGAGCGGATCCGGTCCTCCCGTGTACCGGCCGTACCTGGACCGGTTGTGAGCGGTCATGAGGCCTCCTTAGCCGTAAAGCTGCCTACCCGTAGATCGTCTCCTCGTCGTCGGACTCCTTGGAGATCCGCCGGGCGAGGTAGAGCCCTTCCAGTGCAAGTTCGACGGCGGCGGCGCGCTGCCCGTCGTTTGTCGCGCCCAGGCGCTCACTGATGTCGTCGTAGAGGCTGGATCCGTTGAGGGACGGGAGGTTGTGGAGGAACTCCCGCGCGGTGACCAGTTCCCCGGTGGTCACCGTGGCGTGGCCGTCGAGCGCGGCCACGAGCGGACCCATGTCGAGGCCGTGGAAGTGCGCCCGCACGGCTTCCGCGGTGGCCATGCGCAGGAGGTGGTCCAGGACGTCCTGTTCCCGGCCTTCCTCACCGGATTCGAACTCGATCTTCCCGGCCAGGACGTCCACGGCGGCGTCCAGGTCGATGATCCGGGCGACGGCCTCGTCCTCGCCGCGCACGCTGGCCCGGCGCAGGGCCGCCGCGGCGACGGTTTCGGCACCGGCGATGGCGAACCGCGCGGAAACCCCGGAGGTCTGGTTGACCGCCGGCGACTGCCGCAGTGCCCGGGTGTAGCGGGCCAGGATCTCGAGGATAACGGGCGGGACGCCGGCCACCAGCTGCCCCTCCTGCCGGATGACGGCCACCTCGTCGTCGAGCTCGATCGGGTAGTGGGTGCGGATCTCGGCGCCGAAGCGGTCCCGCAGCGGGGTGATGATCCGGCCGCGGTTCGTGTAGTCCTCCGGGTTGGCGGACGCGACCACCAGGACGTCCAGGGGCAGCCGCAGCACATACCCGCGGATCTGGATGTCGCGTTCCTCCATCACGTTGAGCATCGAGACCTGGATCCGCTCGGCGAGGTCGGGCAACTCGTTGATGGCGATGATGCCGCGGTTGGAGCGCGGGACCAGGCCGTAGTGGATGGTTTCCGGGTCCCCGAGACGGCGGCCCTCGGCCACCCGCATCGGGTCGACGTCGCCGATCAGGTCCGCGACGGAGGTGTCCGGCGTCGCGAGCTTTTCGACGTACCGTTCCGAGCGGTGCCGCCACGCCACCCGCAGCCGGTCCCCCTCGGTGAGGGCCAGGGCGCGGGAGTGTTCGGTGATGGGGTCGTACGGGTGTTCGTTCAGTTCCGAGTCCTCGATCACCGGCGACCATTCGTCCAGCAGCCCGGCCAGGGTGCGCAGGAGCCGGGTCTTGCCCTGTCCGCGTTCGCCGAGCAGGACGACGTCGTGCCCGGCGAGCAGGGCCCGCTCGAGCTGGGGCAGCACGGTCCGGCTGAACCCGTACATCCCGGGCCAGGGATCGCGTCCAGCGGCGAGCGCGGCGAGCAGGTTGTCGCGGATTTCGCGGCGCAGGTCTTTGTGGACGTGGCCGGAGGCACGCAGTTCACCAACAGTGAAGATATCGGGGCGATCACTCACTCCTCCACCGTAGACCTCTACCGTGCGGGGAATCGAGGGATTTGTTCAGATTCCCTGCGCTTTGGGGTCGAGTGCGTCATACGCTGGATGCTGATGACTGCAGCACCGCCGCCGGCATCGCCGGCACCCGCGACTTCACCTGAGCGGCAGGGCACGCTCCTGCTTCTGGTGCGCCACGGGGAGACGCCGACGACGGGCATGGTGCTGCCCGGGCGGGCCCCGGGACTGCATCTGTCCGCCCGTGGCGGGGCCCAGGCCGAACGGGTCGCGGAACGGCTCTCTGGTCTATCGGTCGACGCCCTCTATTCGTCCCCGCTGGAGCGCGCCTGCGAAACGGCAGAGCCGACGGCGGCCCGCACGGGGCTGGCCGTGAAACACGACGACGGGCTGCTCGAGTGCGACTTCGGCGAGTGGACCGGCGCCGCGATCGCCGACCTGGCGGCCCTGCCGGAGTGGCAGACGGTACAGCACAGCCCGTCAGCGTTCCGCTTCCCGAGCGGCGAGAGCTTCACGGAAATGCAGGCGCGGATCGTCGGAGCACTGGAAGTGTTGCGAACAGCCCACGCCGGGGGCGTCATCGTGTGCTTCTCCCACGCCGACCCCATTAAGGCCGCCGTCGCCCACGCCCTGGGCACGCATCTGGACCTGTTCCAGCGCATTCTCATCAGCCCGGGTTCGGTGTCGGCCATCTCGTTTGTGGAGGGCCAGGACCCAGCGGTGCTCATGGTGAATTCGACGTCAGAGCCGCTCAGTGGGCTGAGGGCGCAGTGAGCGGGGACTTACGGTGGGACAAACGGTGAAACGGGGCAGACGGTGTCCGGCCGGGAGCTGACCCTGCTCACCGAGGGCAGCGTCGAACTGCTCGGACGTATCCCGGGCAGCAGCAACGAGACGTTCCTGGTCAGTGTCTCCTGCGGGGACGAGTCAGCGTATGCGGTCTACAAGCCGGAGGCCGGGGAACGGCCGCTGTCTGATTTCGAGCCCGGGCTCTACCGGCGGGAACGCGCCGCCTACCTGCTCAGCGAGTCCCTGGGCTGGGGACTGGTGCCTCTGACGGTCATTCGCGATGACGCCCCGTTGGGAATCGGTTCGCTGCAATGGTTCATCGAATGCGACTTCCAAGAGCATTACTTCACACTGCACGAGAACGCCCCCGAGACCCACCGCGAGCTGGCGCGGATCGCCCTGTTCGACTACGTCGCCAACAACACCGACCGCAAAAGCGGGCATGTGCTTCGCGGCGACGACGGACGGGTGTGGGGCATCGACCACGGGCTGTGCTTCTCGGCGCCTTTCAAGCTGCGCACCGTGATCTGGGACTTCGCCGGCGACCCCATCCCCGACGCGCTGCTTGAGGACATCGCACCGCTCGCCGAGGCCGCGCCTGCCGAGGTGGCGGAGCTCCTCGACGACGACGAGGTCACCGCCCTGCAGCACCGCGTGCAGCGCTTGCTGCGCGCACGGGTGCTGCCGGTTGACCGCACCGGCATGCGTTACCCGTGGCCGCTCGTGTAGGAGCCCACTCGTTCGGGTGTCCGCTTGCTTTGGTGCCGTCCACGGGCTGCCTTCCCGTCTCGCAGGACCCGCAAAGACCCGGGTCTTCGGATGTCTCACAGATCTCACGCGGTGACTCGTTGGCCGTCCAGTAGGAATTTGGCGTCGGCCCACCCCGACTGCGGTGGTTGAAGCAGCCCGCCGCTGGCAGGAGAACCCCCGCACCGACACCAACGCGAAGCTCACCGACGTGACTCTCATTGCCCACGGGATTCATACGGCGGTGTCGATGAGCCTTCCGCTGCAGTTCCATGTTGGATTCGGTGACCGCGACCTGGACCTCCACAAAACCAATCCCCTGTACCTCTTGGACTTTCTCCGGTCCCCCGATGTCCGGGACATACCAATCATGCTGCTTCACTGCTATCCGTTCGAGCGCGAAGCCGGCTATTTGGCCCACGCCTTTGAAAACGTCTACATCGATGTGGGCCTTGCCGTGAACTCCACCGGGTCGCGGAGCCGTGATCTGGTGGCCCGCTCATTCGAACTGGCTCCCTTCACGAAGATTCTTTACTCCTCCGACGCATTCGGCCCGGCCGAACTCCACTACCTCGGAGCGAGACTGTGGCGCAACGCCATCACCAAGGTAGTCGGCGGATGGATCGACGACGACAACTGTTCCGAGGCGGATGCCCGCAGGATCGTGCAACTCGTCGCACGCGACAACGCCCGCCGTGTGTACGCGGTCCCCTGAGCGCCGGCCCGAGATCCCGAGCAAACAAAACGGACATCATGTTGAACCCCGGCCCAGCAAAATCGAACCAGTCTGAATTCGACGGACTCTGATGCCGTCGTCTTGACCTTCTATGGAGCCCAGTCGGCGTCGTCCGCTGGCGTTTTGTCAGTTTCCATAGGACAGTGCCTGCCACAGGATCACTGCCAACAGGGCACCGGCCGCGAGAATGACAGCCCAGGTTTCCCTGCGCAACCG
The DNA here is from genome assembly GCF_056405215.1 of Arthrobacter sp. P1_H7. Lineage (NCBI taxonomy): Bacteria > Bacillati > Actinomycetota > Actinomycetes > Micrococcales > Micrococcaceae > Arthrobacter > Arthrobacter sp. P1_H7. The sequence goes on from NZ_JBFUCO010000010.1 coordinate 46,599, forward strand.
CCGATCAGCGCGCTTCCGGGGCTTCGAGAGCCTCACTGATTGTCCGACGGGCAAGGCGTTCCAAGACACGCGGCGCCCGCGTGGCACATTTGTCGGTTTCATGGCCTACCGCAAGATGACGGTGCGGTTGCCGAGCAGCAGGATCCTGCCTTCACAATGCCAGCGGACGGCGTTGCGGAGGGCCGCGCATTCGGCATCCCGGCCCACCGCCACCAGGTCATCAGCGGTGTACGTGTGGTCCACATCGATGACCTGCTGGGAAATGATCGGGCCCTCGTCGAGTTCGGCGTTGACGTAGTGAGCCGTGGCGCCCACGGTCTTGACGCCGCGGTCGTAGGCCTGGTGGTACGGCTTTGCGCCTTTGAAGCTGGGCAGGAACGAGTGGTGGATGTTGATGGTCCTTCCTGCCAGCTGAGCCGAGAGCTCATCGCTCAGGACCTGCATGTAACGGGCCAGGACCACGAGTTCCACGTCGAAGGCGTCCACCAGCTCCATTAGCCGGGCCTCCGCCTCGGGCTTGGTGTCCTTGGTGACTGGCAGGTGGAAGAACGGGATGCCGTGCCACTGGACCAGGCCCTCCTGGTCGCGGTGGTTGGACACCACCGCCACGATTTCCACCGGAATGTCGCCGGTGCGTGCCCGGAAGAGTAGATCGTTGAGGCAGTGGCCCATTTTGGACACCATCACCAGGACACGGCGTTTGCGGCCGTGCGGTTCCAGCTGCCAATTCATCTCCCACTTTTCGGCCACAGGCGTGAAGTCGCGGCGCAGGTCCTCGGTGCTGAAGGAATCCTGCCCTGAGGAGGAGTCGGAGGAGGAACCCGAGGAAAAGTGGACGCGCATAAAGAAGTGCCGTTGCCCCTTGTCCCCGTACTGCTTGATGTCCAGGATGTCGGAGCCGTGGTCGAGCAAGAATCCCGAGACCGCGTGGACGATGCCCGGCGACTCCGCACAGTCGACGGTCAGTACATGCTCTGCCGTGGCACCGGTTTCCACAGCTGCAGGCTCGGAGCTGTTTGGGGTCTCTGCGGTCATTTCTTCACCTTCTCAAACTCTCGCGCAACAGCTGATGCCTCTTCCTGCGCGAGCTCAGCCTGGAACCGTGAATAACGGGCCAGGTGCGCGGGGCGCCGGCGCAGCACGAACCACGCGGCGCCGAGCAGGATGAACCAGACCGGCGTGACCAGGAGTGCCAGAAGTGTGTCCGGCTGCGTGGTCAACGCCCAGAGGACGAAGGCGAAGAACGCGAAGACCACGCAGACCATGGGGATTCCGCCGGGCATCTGGAACTTGGACGCGTCATGCAGGTGCGGGCGGCGACGGCGGAAGGCCAGGTAACTGGCCAGGATGATGGACCACACGAACACGAAGCAGACGGCCGACACGGTGGTCACCATGTCGAAGGCCTTGCCGATGTCCTGTCCCGCGTACATCAGCACCACGCCGGAGAGCAGGAGAACGCAGGACAGGAACAGCGCGTTCTGCGGGACCTTACGCCGGGACAGGCTGCTGAACACTGACGGCGCGTCGCCCTCCTGGGCCAGCCCGTAGACCATGCGCGACGTGGAGTAAATGCCGGAGTTGGCCGAGGACATGGCCGAGCTGAGCACCACGAGGTTCACGATCGTTGCCGCAGCTCCGAGCCCTGCCAGGGAGAACATGGCGATGAACGGGCTGTGGCCAGCCTGGAACTGGGTCCAGGGAGTGACAGACATCAGGATGATCAGTGCGCCCACGTAGAAGAGCAGCACGCGGATGGGGATGGAGTTGATGGCCTTCGGCAGGCTCTTGTCCGGGTCCTTGGCCTCCGCGGCGGTGGTGCCCACCAGCTCAATGCCCACAAAGGCGAACACTGCGATCTGGAAGCCGGCCACAAAACCCATGAACTCGTTCGGGAAGAAACCGCCGTGGCTCCACAGATTCGTGAAGCTGGCAGGGCCGGCGTCGGACTGGAAGCCGCTGAAGATCATGAACAGGCCCACCACGATCAGCGCCACGATAGCGACGATCTTGATCAGCGCGAACCAGAACTCCGTCTCGCCGAACGCCTTCACCGTGGTGAGGTTCAGGAGCAGGAGGATGGCCACGGTGGCCAGGCCCGGGATCCACAGCGGCAGTCCCGGCCAGAGTTCCTTGGAGTAGCCGGCAATGGCGATGACGTCCGCGATTCCCGTGATCACCCAGCAGAACCAGTACGTCCATCCGGTGAAGAAGCCGGCCCAGGGCCCGAGGAGGTCCGCTGCGAAGTCGCTGAAGGATTTGTAGTTCAGGTTGCTCAGCAGGAGCTCGCCCATGGCCCGCATCACGAAGAACAGCATGAAGCCGATGATCATGTAGACGAAGATGACGGAGGGTCCGGCCGCGGAGATGGTTTTGCCCGAGCCCATGAACAGGCCGGTGCCGATGGCGCCGCCAATGGCGATCAGCTGGATGTGCCTGTTGCTGAGCTGCCGCTCAAGATGCGGTTCCTGGTGGGAAGTTACGGTTTCAGTTGTCACGTGCTGCTCCTCGAATCAATGCTGTCTGGAGTGCTGCTGAGGTGGGCGCCTGACCCGGTCCGCCGGGAACAGAGTCAAGGCTGTTGAAGCTGTAGAGATGGATGCCCGCGAGGTTGCCAGGCTGGCTTTCCAGCCTGGACACCAGGCTTTGCGGCGAGTAGAGGTCGCCGCTCAGGAGTTTGCGGGCCAGCGGACCCTTCCGGCTCAGGAACTTCAGGGAACTTCCGACGCCGATCTGCGTCGCCAGGGAGACCAGCTTGGTCCGGGGCACGGACCCTGCCACCCCAGCCCAGACGGGCAGCTCAACGCCTTCGCGGCGCAGGAGCGCCGCATAATCAAGGATTTTCTCCGGAGCGAAGCACATCTGGGTCACAACGTGCGAGGCCAGGTGCTGCTTTGCCAGGAGCGCATCCAGCACGTCCACGGGCCCGGCGAAGGGGTGGCCCTCCGGGTAGCCCGCAATGCCTGCCCGCATCAACCCGCCGGAGTACTGCGCGATGTCCTCCAGCAGAGGAAGGGCGGACTCATACGGGCCGGCCGGCTGCTTCCGGTCCCCGCCGATGACAAACACCTCGCGGATGCCGGCGGCATCGCAGTCGCGGAGGATTCCGGTCAGCTCGGCCCGGTCATGCAGGGTCCGCGCGGCGAGATGCGGGATGACGGTGTAGCCCAGCACACCAAGCTGCACGGCAGTGCGCATGGTCCGCTCGATGCCGTGATGGGGCAGGCACGTCACCGTGAGCGTCGTGGTCAACGGCACCAGGTCCGTGACGCGCTCAACGATCCCCGCGGAAGGGATGATTTCTATTCTGATGGGGAACATCATTGGTCCTCTCTGAACATCAGATTTTTTGGGCATCAGGTTTTTGGGCATCAGGGTTGGGTTGTTCAGGCCGTAGCCGCGAGCAGGGTGCTGGCTTCCTGGCGGGTGCTTCCGGAGCTTTCGATGTGCGCGAGCTGGGCCGGGATTTCCCGGCCTTTCTTACGCATCGCGGTGGCCCAGAGCCGGCCGGCGCGGTAGGAGGAACGGACCAGGGGTCCGGACATGACGCCGAGGAAGCCGATCTGGTCCGCTTCGTTCTGCAGGTCCACGAATTCCTGCGGCTTGACCCAGCGGTCCACCGGCAGGTGCCGTTCGGAGGGGCGCAGGTACTGGGTGATGGTGATCAGGTCGCAGCCGGCCTCGTGCAGGTCCCGCAGCGCCTCGGAGATTTCCTCGCGGGTCTCGCCCATGCCCAGGATCAGGTTGGACTTGGTCACCATGCCGAGCTTGCGGCCCTGGGTGATGACGTCCAGGGAGCGGTCGTAACGGAACGCCGGGCGGATCCGCTTGAAGATCCGGGGCACGGTTTCGACGTTGTGGGCGAAGACCTCGGGCCTGGAGTCGCAGATCGCCTCGATGTGCTCGGGCTTGCCGGAGAAGTCCGGGATCAGCAGTTCGACGCCGGTGCCCGGGTTCAGTTCGTGGATCTTGCGGACCGTCTCGGCGTAGAGCCAGACGCCCTCATCGGCGAGGTCGTCGCGGGCCACGCCGGTGACGGTGGCGTAGCGCAGGGCCATGGCCTGGACCGAGCGGGCCACCTTGGTGGGCTCGAACATGTCCACGGGGGAGGGCTTGCCGGTGTCGATCTGGCAGAAGTCGCAGCGCCGGGTGCATTCGGAGCCGCCGATCAGGAACGTGGCTTCCTTGTCCTCCCAGCATTCGAAGATGTTCGGGCAGCCGGCCTCCTCACACACCGTGTGGAGGCCCTCCTTCTTGACGAGGTTCTTGAGCTGGACGAACTCGGGGCCCATCTGGACCTTGGCCTTGATCCATTCCGGCTTCCGTTCCACCGGTGTGGCCGCGTTTCGCTGCTCAATGCGCAGCATCTTCCGGCCTTCTGGTGCCAGTGTCATTAGTTCTCTTTCCTTCAGCATTCGACGACGTTGACGGCGAGGCCGCCCATGGCCGTTTCCTTGTATTTGGAGCTCATGTCCTTGCCGGTTTCGCGCATGGTCACGATGACCTCGTCGAGGGAGACCCGGTGCGTGCCGTCGCCCCAGAGGGCCATTTTGGCGGCGTTGATGGCTTTGGCGGCGGCGATCGCGTTGCGTTCGATGCACGGGACCTGGACGAGCCCGCCAATCGGATCGCAGGTCAGGCCCAGGTTGTGCTCCATCGCGATTTCCGCGGCGTTCTCCACCTGCTGGGGCGTGCCGCCCATGACTTCGGCCAGGGCCGCGGCGGCCATCGAGGACGCCGAGCCGACCTCGCCCTGGCAGCCGACCTCCGCACCGGAAATCGAGGCCTGCTCCTTGTACAGCACCCCGATCGCGCCGGCGGTCAACAGGAACTTGACGATCGTCTCGTCGCGGTCGGCCTGGGTGGCCTTGTCCATGCCGGGGGCGAAGTGCAGCGCGTAGTAGAGCACGGCCGGGATGATGCCGGCGGCGCCGTTGGTGGGGGCGGTGACCACGCGCCCGCCCGAGGCGTTTTCCTCGTTCACGGCCAGCGCGATCAGGTTGACCCATTCCTGCCAGTACTTCGGGTCCCGGTAGTCGGGGTCCTGGCCGAGGGTTTCCTTCATGAGCCGTTTGTGCCAGTCCGGGGCGCGGCGGCGGACCTTGAGCCCGCCGGGCAGCAGCCCTTCACGTTTGAGGCTGACCTCGACGCAGCCTTCCATCACCGAGTAGATGTGCAGCAGCCCTTCCCGGATCTCCGCCTCGGTCCGGCTGTCCTCTTCGTTGATCCGCATCACCTCGCTGATGCTCAGCGAGGTCTTCCGGCAGTGTTCCAGCAGTTCGGCGGCCGTGCGGAACGGCAACGGCAGTTCCTTCTTGGATTCGTCGAGCTCCTGCTGCGCCGCGTCCTCCTCGCCTTCACGGACAATGAAGCCGCCGCCGACGGAGAAGAACGTGGCCTGGTGCAGCGCCTCGCCGTCGGCACCGGAAACCGTGAACGTCATGCCGTTGGTGTGCCGGGGCAGGATGGTCAGCGGCCGCAGGACGATGTCCTTCACCCCATACGGCAGGGACACAGCCCCGCCCAACTGCAGCGTGCCGGTCCCGGCGATCGCGGCCAGCCGCTCCTCCACTTCCTCGGGGAGGATCTGCTCGGGGTGGAAGCCCTCCAGGCCCAGCAGGATCGCGGTCATCGTGCCGTGGCCGTGGCCCGTGGCAGCGAGCGAGCCGTAAAGGTCCACCCGCAGCGACGCCACCTCCGCCAGCCTGCCGAGGGACTTGAGTTCTTCAGCAAACACGGCGGCGGCCCGCATGGGGCCAACGGTGTGCGAACTGGACGGCCCTATCCCGATGGAAAAGAGGTCGAAGACTCCAACTGCCATGATGCGTACCTTCCGCGGAGAAAGAGAATGATGGTCAATGACTAGAGGCGGGGCTCACCGCACCGGTCCCGGCCCCCCAATGACCCTGGACCGGTGCGATGATGCGCCCATTGAGCGCTAGGCGAGGTTAGCAACCGAGGGGTAGAGCGGGTGGGCGGCGGCGAGGGCCTCCACCCGGGAGCGGAGCCCGGACAGGTCCGCGCCGGCGTCGGCGGTCAAAGCCTCAGCAATGATGTCCGCCACCTCGGCGAAGGCGGCCTCGCCGAAGCCGCGGGTGGCCAGCGCCGGGGTGCCGATCCGCAACCCGGAGGTGACCATCGGCGGGCGCGGATCGAACGGGACGGCGTTGCGGTTGACCGTGATGTCGATTTCCGCGAGGCGGTCCTCGGCTTCCTGCCCGTTGAGCTCGCAGTTGCGCAGGTCCACCAGGACCAGGTGCACGTCGGTGCCGCCGGAGATCACGTTGATCCCCTTCGCGGTCACATCCGGCTGGACCAGCCGCTCGGCCAGGATCCGGGCGCCGGCCAGCACCCGCTCCTGGCGCTCCTTGAACTCTTCGGACGCGGCGATCTTGAAGGCCACGGCCTTGCCGGCGATCACGTGCTCCAGCGGGCCGCCCTGCTGCCCGGGGAACACCGCCGAGTTGATCTTCTTGGCGATGTCGGCGTCGTTGGAGAGGATGATGCCGCCGCGCGGACCGGCGAGGGTCTTGTGCGTGGTGGAGGTGGTGACGTGGGCGTGCGGGACCGGGGACGGGTGCAGCCCGGCCGCGACGAGGCCGGCGAAGTGCGCCATGTCCACCATCAGGTACGCGCCGACGGAGTCCGCGATCCGGCGGAACTCGGCGAAGTCGAGCTGGCGGGCGTAGGCGGACCAGCCGGCAACGATCAGCGCCGGCTTGTGCTCCTGGGCCAGGCGCTCGACCTCGGCCATGTCGATCCGGTGGTCCTCCTCGCGGACCTGGTACGGGATGACGTTGTAGAGCCGGCCGGAGAAGTTGATCCGCATCCCGTGGGTGAGGTGCCCGCCGTGCGCCAGGTTCAGGCCCATGATGGTGTCCCCGGGCCGGATCAGGGCATGCATCACCGAAGCGTTCGCCTGCGCGCCCGAGTGCGGCTGCACGTTGGCGTACTCCGCGCCGAACAGGGCCTTGACCCGGTCGATCGCGAGCTGCTCCACCACGTCAACATGCTCACAGCCGCCGTAGTAGCGCTTGCCCGGGTAACCCTCGGCGTACTTATTCGTCAGCACCGAACCCTGCGCCTGCATCACGGCTTTGGCGGTGTGGTTCTCCGAGGCGATCATCTCCAAACCGTCCCGCTGCCGGGTGAGTTCGGCGTCGATCTTCGCGGCGATCTCCGGATCCAGGGCGGACAGGTCCGCGTCCAGGCTCGCGGAGACGACCTGCTCAAACGCGACGGTACCCGTCGCGGCGCTCACAGTTCGCCGCCGTTCTTGGACGCGTACTCCTGGGCCGACATCAGTGGGCCTTCTTCGGTCACGGCGACCTTGAACAGCCAGCCGGCCCCGTACGGGTCGCTGTTGATCAGCGCCGGATCGGAAACGACGGCGTCATTGATCTCCACCACCTCGCCGGTGACGGGGGCGTAGAGGTCCGAGACGGACTTGGTCGATTCGACCTCACCGCAGGTCTCCCCCGCGGTCACCGCGGAGCCGACCTCGGGCAGGTCCACGTAGACGATGTCGCCCAGGGCGTCGGCGGCCACGGCCGAAATCCCAATTCCTGCAGGGCCCGATCCGTCGGCAGCAACCCACTCGTGTTCAGCGGAGTACTTCAGTTCGGCTACAACTTTGCTCATTGATCTCAATCCTTAAGTTCGTATGTGGTTTCGGCAGGCTCAGCCAGCAGCGACCGGCTACTTTTGGCGCTTGTAGAACGGCAGCGCGACGACTTCGAACGGCTCCGCCTTGCCGCGGAGGTCAATGTCCAGGGCTGTGCCCGGTGCGGCGTGTTCGACGTCGACATAGGCCATGGCGACGGGGTAGCCCAAAGTGGGTGAGGGCTGTCCGGAGGTCACTTCGCCCACCACGTTGCCGTCCTTGAGGACCGGGTAGTGGCTGCGGGCGGCGCGGCGGCCCAGGCCCTTGAGCCCGACGAGCTTGCGGCCCGTCGTGGAGCCTGCGCCGGCTGCCTTGAGCTCGCTCAGGGCGGCCTTGCCGACGAAGTCCGACTCCTTGGCGAGCGAGACGACCGGGCCCAGGCCTGCCGCGTACGGGTTGCCTTCGCGGGAGAGTTCGTTGCCATAGAGCGGCATGCCGGCTTCCAGACGCAGCGAGTCACGGCAGGCCAGGCCGGCGGGGATGAGCCCGTGGCTGGCGCCGGTTTCCAGCAGTGCTTCCCAGAGGCTGGCGGCGTCCCCGTTGGGAATGTAAATTTCGAAGCCGTCCTCGCCGGTGTAGCCGGTGCGGGCGAGGAGCAGGTCCTGTCCGTTGATCTGCACTTCAACCGCAGCGTAGTACTTCAGTTCGGTGACCAGCGAGTGTTGCTCGGCTGGGACAAGGGTCAGCAGAATGGCCTCTGCGTTCGGGCCCTGGACGGCGATCAGCGAGGTCGCGGCGGAAACATCCTCCACCGTCACGTCGAACCGGCCTTCTTGGGCAGAACCGGCCCGTTCGGCCAGCGCCGCGGTAACCACCGCAGCGTTGCCGGCGTTGGGGACCACGAGGTACTTGTCCTCGCCACGGCGGTAAGAGATGAGGTCATCGATGATGCCGCCGTCCTCGTGGCAGATCAGCGAGTACTTCGCTTTGCCTATGGCCACCGCCGAGAGCTTCCCGGCCAGGGCGTAGTCCAGGAACGCTGCGGCATCCGGGCCGCTGACCCAGACTTCGCCCATGTGGGAGAGGTCGAACAGGCCCGCGGCGTTGCGGACGGCGTGGTGCTCGGCCAGTTCCGATTCGTACTTGAGCGGCATCTGCCAGCCGCCGAAGTCCGTGAAGGAGGCGCCGGCTTTTTTGTGCTGCTCGTAGAGAGCGGTGTAATTCTCACTCATCAGGGATCCTTAGTTCTCGAATTCGGAAAGCGGCGGGCAGGAGCAGACCAGGTTGCGGTCCCCGGCGGCGCCGTCGATGCGCCCGACCGGCGGGAAGTACTTGTCCTGCCTGAGTGTGTGGACCGGGAATGCGGCCTGCTCGCGCGGGTACTCCCGCTCCCAGTCGGAAGATACGACGGCGGCGGCCGTGTGGGGTGCGTTGCGCAGCGGGGAGTTCTCCACCGTGAAATCGCCGTGGGCGACCTGGTCGATCTCCCGGCGGATGCTGATCATCGCCTCGATGAAGCGGTCGATCTCCGCCAGGTCCTCGGACTCGGTGGGCTCCACCATCAGGGTGCCCGCCACGGGGAAGGACAGCGTGGGGGCGTGGAAGCCGAAGTCGATGAGGCGCTTGGCCACGTCCTCGGCGGTGACGCCGGTCCTGGCGGTGAGTCCCCGCAAATCCAGGATGCATTCGTGGGCCACCAGACCGCTCTCCCCCGTGTAGAGCACCGGGAAGTGCTCATCCAGCCGGGATGCGATGTAGTTCGCCGCCAGCAGCGCGGACTTGGTGGCCTCGGTGAGGCCCTGGCCGCCCATGAGCTTCACGTAGGCCCAGGAGATCGGCAAGACGCCGGCCGAGCCGTAACGTGAAGCGGAGATCGCAACTCCAGTTCCTGGTTCGATAGCGCCGGCGTCGTGCGCCTTGTTCGCGTCCCCCGGCATAAACGGCGCCAGGTGCGCTTTAGCGGCAACCGGGCCGACGCCCGGTCCGCCGCCACCGTGCGGGATGCAGAAGGTCTTGTGCAGGTTCAGGTGCGAAACGTCGCCGCCGAACTTGCCCGGCTGGGCCAGCCCGACGAGGGCGTTGAGGTTGGCGCCGTCGACGTAGACCTGCCCGCCGGCCGCATGCACGGAGTCGCAGACCTCGCGGACGTCGGCGTCGTACACCCCGTGGGTAGACGGGTAGGTGATCATGATGCAGGACAGGGCGTCCTTGTTGGCCTCGATCTTCGCCTGAAGATCGGCGTGGTCGATCGTGCCGTCGGAGGCGGTGGCCACCACAACCACCTTCATGCCGGCCAGCACCGCTGAGGCCGCGTTGGTGCCGTGGGCCGAAGCCGGGATGAGGCAGACGTTGCGCTGGGCGTCCCCGCGGGAGAGGTGGTAGCCGCGGATCGCCAGCAGGCCGGCGAGCTCGCCCTGCGAGCCGGCGTTGGGCTGGATGGAGACCTGGTCGTAGCCCGTGATTTCGGCGAGGTCAGCCTCGAGACCGCCGATGAGTTCCCGCCAGCCCTCGGTCTGGGATTCCGGGGCGAACGGGTGGATCGAGGCGAACTCCGGCCAGGAGATGGCTTCCATCTCGGCCGTGGCGTTCAGCTTCATGGTGCAGGAGCCCAGCGGGATCATGGTGCGGTCCAGGGCCAGGTCACGGTCCGAGAGGCGGCGGATGTAGCGCAGCAGCTGGGTTTCGGAACGGTGCGTGTTGAAGACCGGGTGCTGCAGGAATTCGGAGGTGCGCAGCACCGTCTCGGGCAGCTCGAACCCCTTGGCCTCCACCACCGGACCGGCGCCAAAGGCGACGACGACCGCGGAGAGGACCTCCGGCGTCGTGGTTTCATCGACGGACACGCCAACTGTGTCCGCGTCGATGAGCCGCAGGTTGATGCCCCGGGCCTCGGCGGCGGCGATGACCTTGGCGGCCTTGCCGGGCACACGGACCGTGAGGGTATCGAAGAAGGAGTCGCTCGCCAGTTCGCGGCCGACGATCTTCAGCGTGGCGGCGAGGGCGCGGGTGTTGTTGTGGACGGTCTCGGCGATCGCTTTCAGCCCGTCAGGGCCGTGGTAAACGGCGTAGAACGAGGACACGATGGCCAGCAATGCCTGCGCGGTGCAGATGTTGGACGTGGCCTTCTCACGGCGGATGTGCTGCTCGCGGGTCTGCAGGGCCAGCCTGTAGGCCGGGACGCCGGCGTTGTCCTTGGAGACGCCTACGATGCGGCCGGGGAGCGTGCGTTCCATGCCCTCGCGCACCGCCATGTACGCGGCGTGCGGGCCGCCGAAGAACAGCGGCACGCCCAGGCGCTGCGTGGAGCCGACGGCGATGTCCGCCCCCTGCTCACCCGGAGGGGTGATCAGGGTCAGGGCAAGCAGATCCGCCGCCACGGTGACCAGTGCGCCGCGTTCCTTGGCCTCCGCGATCACGCCGGACTGGTCCCACACCCGGCCGGAGACGCCCGGCTGCTGGAGGACGAGACCGTTGATGTCGCCGTCGGGCAGACCGGCGGAGAGGTCAGCGACCTGCACCTCGAAGCCCAGCGCCTCCGCTCGGCCCCTGACGATGGCAATGGTCTGCGGGAGGCAGTCGGCGTCGAGGACGGTCTTGGCCCCGGCAGCGGACTTGTTTTTGTTGGCGCGGCGCATGAGAAGCACGGCCTCGGCAACCGCGGTGGCCTCGTCCAGGAGGGACGCATTGGCCACCGGGAGCGCGGTGAGGTCCTGGACCATGGTCTGGAAGTTCAGCAGCGCCTCGAGGCGTCCCTGGGAGATTTCCGGCTGGTACGGGGTGTAGGCGGTGTACCAGGCGGGGGCTTCGAGGATGTTGCGGCGGATCACCGGCGGGGTGACGGTGTCGTAGTAGCCCTGGCCGATCATCTGCACGGCCGTCTTGTTCTTGGAGGCAAGCTTGCGCAGTTCGGCCAGCACCTGGACTTCGCTGAGGGCGCTGTCCAGGGTGAGGGGCTTTTCCTGGCGGATGGAATCGGGGACCGCGTTGTCAACGAGGCCATCAACGCTGTCGTAGCCGACGGCCTTGAGCATGGTGTCGATGTCGGCCTGGCGGCGGGCGCCGATGTGGCGGTCTGCGAAGGTGGACGGGGACGATTGAACCGTCATGAGAGGAACTCCATAATTCAGGTGGCATCAAGACGCCACGATGATTCGGGTTCCTCCCCGCTCTGTATTGGACCTGAGAGTTTCCGTTTTGCCCTGCTGATAGCAGCGCGCCACTTGCACCGTCGGTGAGCCCGGTTGCCCGGACTGCTTTCCAGAGTTGCCTTGCCGCGGCGGTACGTGGGCCTGAGAGATTCCTGGGGAGGATTTGCTCCTACGGCGCCTGCTGAACGTACCGGCAGGACTCTCCCGCCGCAGATCATAAGCTGTGCCACTGGTCGGTGACACAGCTCACAATTTATCCGGTTCCCGGGCAGGATGCAAAATTTATTTCAATTGAGTCGCTGTTCCCGCGGACGACGGCGGGAGCTCTTCGCCGTTAGTCCATTCGGCGCCTTATTCTGAACGGGATACTTTACATTTTCATGCGCGTCCCGCCAGAGCGCTCATACGCAAGGAGCCTCCGTGAGCCTTCCGGATCAAGCGATGGAACAGGCAGCCCCCAGCAGACCACCAAGCAGGACTCCCGCCGGGGATGCCGCTTGGGGGTGTCTGATCGGGATCCTGGCAGGATTGCTCGGCTTGGGCCCTTGGCTGGTATCCGGCGCACAGCTCCCGTTGCAGAACTTGTGGGGCGCAGAGGTCGTTCCAGACCAGATGCCTGTGTCGTTACTGCCGCTAAGCCAGTACGAACTCACCACGATCGTGGCCCTCCTCACCGTAGGAGGTGCGGCGGCCGGACTCGCGGTGCGCATCTGGTCCCCCGCCCGACGGCGACTGGTGACGTGGTGCGCGGCAGCCGGCGTTCTGGTGGTTCAGTTCACGGCGGCCGTCCAGTCCTTCACAGTGCTCGACGGCGGCTTGACGGGCGGAACAACGGCGAGCCTCTACTTCGCCGGGTTACTCGCGGGCGTGACCGCCTCCCTCGCTGCGGCCCTCGTGGCGCACCTGCTGCTCTGTTCAAGGTCCCGGAGCCTGGCGGCATTGGCCGCCGGACTCGTGGCGGTGCCGTTCGCTTCGTGGACGGTGGAGTGGGTTATCGGCTTCGTTGGGCACATCAACGTCCCCGCGGCAGTGCCGTCCGCGGCTCACTGGATTCCGGCCATCCTCGTTGGTTGCGCCCTGGCATGGTGCGGCCTTCGTCCTGCGCGGCGGGCCGCGGTGTGGGCCGCGAACCTTGCCCTGTTGTGGTTGGTTCCCGCCCTGTTCATCTCGGTCAACTACGTCCTGGGGACCCGTATCCTGGCTGGCGACCTGCAGGAGATGCTGTTAATGAGTCGGCAAATCCTGGCGGCAACACTTGGACCCGAGGGCGGAGCAGCTTCCAAAATCTTGCTGGCTCTGGTCATCGCGTTGGCAGGGCTGGGTGCCAAATCCATTGCCGCCCGCCGGTGGCCGGACGTGCCCACCTTCCCGTCCACGTAAAATCCGGGCTCACCCGCGATGTGTGGACGTGATTGCACCAGCGGATCCGATGGTGCAATCACGGATTTGATCCCAATCCAGCGGACGACGGCKGGACCTCCCGCCTGTTGCCGTTTGCCCTGTACGGCAAAGCAGGCTTTTACAGATGTTCCCCATCGAGCGCATGATTTGCTGCCTGGCGTATGATCCTCGCTCCGTGACTGCCGCTAAGGTTCTGAACGACATCTTTGACTTCGCCATTAAGTAGAGCCTGGCCGCTATGAGTGATCTTTTGCAGGCCATGCAAAGCCATCAAGGGAACATGGATGCCGTCCGAGTGCAATGCCTTTACAACCGCCTGATTGACCAGCCTTGAAATACCATTTTTAATAGTGGAGATGGAGGCCAAGCTCTTGGCAGCGTGGGAACGTACTAGAGCATTCTTATCTTCGAACAGTTGCAGAAGTAAGAGTTGAGCCCACTCCCATTCTTGTAGTGCCACTCCAGCCTCCGGCAGCAGTTGGCAGGCCGCAAGTCGATCATCGGGGCTGTTGCTACATGAAAGTTCCGTTGCTTTGGCCATAGTTTCATCTCTGGTGTAAACCCCGAGTACAGCTCCAACCCGGTAGGCCTGCGCGAATTGGTGATGAACGTCTCCATTCGAGAAGAAGAAGTCCTGTGCTTTCGACAAAATCACACCTTCCCACTGATCCCGTATGTTCTTTTGAACGTCCTCCGGAATGACCGTCCGACCGTACTCAGCGAAACGCTGAAGAGACCGTTCTTTCATTTCGCGAGCGACGTTCCCGTCAGTCAGCATCTCAGCCACAGCTATCCATACCCGCGGCCTGTCGTACAACTTCGCAAAAATCGTCGCCAACTCGCCGGAATCCACGCTTTGGAAGGTCGTTACCCCGTTGACGGCCTCATTTTGTATTCGTTGAATGGAACTAATGCAGTAGTCATCAGCTGTTCGGAGCGTGTTCTCGGCGACATCGTGCAAGTCATCAAAATGACGTACCAGGTACTCAGCCAAATCAGAGGGGGGAGTGTCCTTTAAGAGTGCGGCGTAATCCATCTGCTCTCCAATAGTTTTTGCCTTGTGCGCTATTACATCCGAAGGTTCCTCCGCTAGCTTTTGCTCGCCCCACTGACGCCAAGCTGCGATGATGCCAGGCTCGACTGTCTGCCAGTCGATACTCTCTAGTACTCGCAGCAGATCGCTTTCAACTAGCGAAATTGAAATCTTGGCATTTTTGAGGGTCTGGAGCGTCACCTTTGCCACCTGCGAGTCTCGGCCGCTCGCGGGGACTAGCTTGGCGATGGCAGCCCAAGCACCTCGTTCATCCATCGCATAAGACCCTGCACTACTCTTTGGAGAATCAAGGAATGCCAGTGCTGCGTCCATGGCCTTCTTCAGATCATCGTGCGACAGAAATTGGGCAGCGAACGACAGAACGGCAAGATCTCCTGACGCCACGTCGTTGGGAAAGCTCGATCTTTCGAGGATCATTTTGGCGTCGCCGAGAAGCGCAGCGTCCGGTCCCTGCAGATAGATCAGATCCAGCGTGTTCTTAAGATTGTCACGGGAGCGGGAGCGTCTAAATAGGCGCAACGCTTCTTGCACGTCCCAGAACGAGTTTCCATCGTCATTTCTGTCGTGCTGAAGGACTCTAATTTGGGCTAATGCTGTGCGCTCACTCATGAAGCCGTTCACGTTGCCCGTCAGTTCCGCTACTAACAATGACTCCAAAGCGGGGGTAATGATCGGGTCTTCGCGGTGAAATGAGCGTCGACCACGATTGGCACCAACAGCTTCGTCGAACCAGTGCTGGACAAGCTTGCGATCTCGAGTCGCCCCAGGAAGCCTTCCCCGGTACTCCAGCCAAGAAGCGCGCGACTTCACGACGTCTACCCATGAGCTGCCTTGAAACCCCTCCATCCTCGCACCCAGTTCCCGGGCGTGCGCAGAAAGGGCATCCTGAACATCCAACAAGACTGTTCTAGAATCCCAGCCAATACCGAGGGATACAGGAAAGGCATCGGATCGCAGCGTCTTTGATGAGTATCCGCGGGTCTTTTCCAAGCTTTGGGCAGCACCGGCGTAGTCAAACAGCTCATACTGCCGACTGGCGATTTGGAGGGTCAAGAGTCCCAAGGCTATCGACGACACACTCGTCGAGATGTCGCGCAGGAGCTCATCGTGCAGCTGAAGGAGTTTATCTATAGCGCGGGGGATCTCGTCTAATTCCACCTCTGCCACGGACGCAAATAGAGCTGCTGCAACTCGAGCAGTTGCGGGTATTTCATTATTAGCTGAAAGCTGCCATAGAGTATCTACACCGCCCTTGAGCTCTGAGATCAACAGGGTACTTTTAGCACCCTGAACAAGTTCAGAAACCCACTGAGGCTGATCGGGTGAGAGTGCCTTTTCATACCGCTCCAAGTCTCCAATTCTAAATTGTGCCACCAACGCCAATAGGCCCGGTCCAGTCACAACATCTTGGGAGAAATTAGGGTGGGGAGCCATGGCCCAAGGGGCACCTACAGCAGCTATCCACGCCTCCGAATTCATATCCAACGGCTTGCCTCATATCTTGCCAGTGAGAATTGGGGATCGTTTGCGCGAGAGTCGGAACTTATTGTGGCCGGCGAAATGCCTACTTGACGGAGCGAAAGGCGCATAAGCGCCTCGGCTTGTTCCTTCAATGCATCCGGCTCCAAAGCTCTTATGCCATTCCTCTTGAATGCGGGTGGCAAGTGTTGGCTCACCATATCATCGACCGACGTCTGATCAAGGCTTGGATACGTCGGAGCACATGCCACCAAGACCACTCTAGAGTTGACAGGCGGCGCGATCGCAGTGACGGTCGAGGCTATTTCCTCACCCGAACATAATGCTTGATGTGCACTAGCCGGGTAGAGCACAAAACTAAGCAATGCATCTTTTGCATCAACTAGGTCGAAATTTAGGGGAATTGAGTCTGCCCTTAGAGCTTCAGCGGCGTCTTCTATCGCCATTTCCCATTCGTAACTTAATACCAAAAGAACCTTATAATGGATTACTAATAATTGATCCACTATCGCACATCCGTTGATATAATGATCCTGTTCCGCTCCAGATAGAGTTCAGTCGCACCAGCCCCCGCACCGCATTCCTCACGGTTTACAGTGATGTTCACCACTACCGTATTGTCGTCCAGGTCCTTCCGCTTCATCATGCCCTCTAACTCGCCGCCCAAGAGTGGGCAAGCGCGGACACCCCCCGAAATCGGGGCTAGCATTTGAACAAGCACAGGAACCCGCTCATCAGGAAATGCAAGTGGCGCGAACCACATCAGACCAAGCAATCCAATCCCAACCGCACCGAGTATCTTTCCGATTCGAGTCCGCTTCCAAATGCTTCCTGCCGCCCTGCGAGCCGCTTCGTCCACATCCTTTATCATTTGCTCGATTGATCGATTATCGGGACCTGCACTTGTGGCATTCTCTATTTTGGATTGATATATCGATGCCGCCAAAAACAAACAAACGCTAGATACGAGAACAGCAACGCCGGAGTACCCAACAATCTTCGTGGAAAGAGCGAGCGCTTCACCTTGCGCCGAAAAAAATAGGCCGGCTATCAAAGCTCCGGATGCTGTTGCAAGAAGATTAGCAACAGCTTTTGCTCTTTCCCGCAGCTTGTCAACATCCGCACGAAGCGAATCCATGAGCTTGATTGCATCGGATTCTTCTATTTCTTCCACGGACATATCATAACGACATACCGAGAGTTTGAGTTCATTTCATCGACTGACGGGGCAGGTTTTTCTCTGTTACGTGACGACAACACTTCGGGTTCGTGCAGCAGAAACAGAGGACTAAACCGGGCCGGGCCAAATTAAACCTCCGCAACAGGAGCCGCGAACTGCGCCGCGTACAGCGCCGCATACGCCCCGCCCGCCTCCAACAATGAAGCGTGCGTCCCCTGCTCGACGATCTGGCCGGCCTCCATCACCAGGATGAGGTCGGCGTCGCGGATTGTGGACAGCCGGTGGGCAATGACAAACGAGGTCCGGTCGCTCCTCAAAGCACTCATCGCCTTCTGCACCAGCACCTCGGTACGGGTGTCCACCGAGCTCGTCGCCTCGTCCAGGATCAGCACCGACGGCCGGGCCAGGAACGCCCGGGCGATCGTCAGCAGCTGCTTTTCGCCGGCGGAGACGTTGCTGCCCTCGTCGTCGAGTATGGTGTCGTAGCCCTCCGGCAGGGACCGGACGAACCGGTCCACGTACGTTGCCCGGGCGGCCTCCAGGATCTCGTCCTCCGAAGCGCCAGGCCGGCCGTAGGCGATGTTGTCCCTGATGGTCCCGCCGAACAGCCAGGTGTCCTGCAGCACCATGCCCATCCGCGAGCGCAGCTCGTCGCGGGTCATCGCGGTGACGTCCACGCCGTCGAGCGTGATCCGCCCGGCGTCGAGCTCGTAGAAGCGCATCATCAGGTTCACCAGGGTCGTCTTGCCCGCGCCCGTCGGGCCCACAATGGCCACGGTCTGCCCCGGCTCGGCCACCAGGCTCAGTGAAGAGATCAGCGGCTTGTCCGGTGAATAGGAGAAGGACACGTCCTCAAACACGAGCCGCCCGCGGCCGCCGTCGGGCGCCACAGACGGACAAGGATCAGGCGACTGCTCGTCCGTGTCCAGCAGCTCAAACACCCTCTCGGCCGACGCCACGCCGGACTGGAGCAGGTTCGCCATGGACCCCAGCTGGGCCAGCGGCTGGGTGAACTGCCGGGAGTACTGGATGAACGCCTGCACATCACCCAGCTGCATCGCCCCGGAGGCCACCTGCAGCCCGCCCACCACGGCGATCCCCACGTAGACCAGGTTCCCGATGAACGTCATGGCCGGCATGATCAGCCCGGAAATGAACTGCGCGCCGAAGCTCGCCTGGTACAGCTCCACGTTCTTCTGCCGGAACCGCTCCTCCACCTCGCGCTGCCGGCCGAACACCTTCACCAGGGCGTGCCCGGTGTACGTCTCCTCGATCTGCCCGTTCAGCTCGCCCGTGTGCCTCCACTGCAGCACGAACAGCTTCTGGGAGCGCTTGGCGATCACCGCCGTCGTCACGAGGGTCAGCGGAATGGTCACCAGCGCAATCAGCGCCAGCGTGGGCGAGAGGATGACCATCATCACGAGCACCCCGGCCACGGTCAGCACCGAGGTGACGGCCTGGCTGATGGACTGCTGCAGGCTTTGGGAGATGTTGTCGACGTCGTTGGTCACCCGGCTGAGCAGCTCGCCGCGCTGCACGGAATCGAAGTAGCGCAGCGGCAGCTTATTGATCTTCGCCTCGATCCGCTCGCGCAGCCGGAAGACCGTGCGCTGCACAACGCCGTTGAGGATGTACGCCTGCATCCAGCCGAACACCGACGCCAGCACGTACAGCACCAGCGCCCACAGCAGCACGGTGGCCAGCGCGGTGAAGTCGATCCCGGCGCCAGGGGTCAGCGTCATGGCGCTGAGCATGTCCGCCTGCTGGGTCTGCCCGGCGGCGCGCATCTGGGCGATCACCTGGTCCTGGGTCTCCCCGGGCGGCAGCTGCTTGGACACGACGCCGGCGAAGATCAGGTTGGTGCCCTCGCCCAGGAGCCGGGGCCCGATCACCGAGAACGTCACCCCGACGACGGCGAGCACCAGCACCAGGACCAGCCACAGCCGTTCGGGCCGCAGCTCCCCCAGCAGCCGCCGGGCGGAGGGCCAGAAGTTCATGGCCTTCTCGGCCGGGATGTTCATCCCGGCGAACGGGCCGCCGCGGCCGGGTCCGCCCGCCGGACGGGGAATCCGCATCGGGGTTTGCGTAGCGGGAGCCCCGGGGGCCCCGGGTGCCCCGGCGGCAGGAGCGGCGGCGCGGGCCGGCGTCGGCGCCTTGTCGGTGCGGCTCATGCTGCCTCCTCCGCCGCGAGCTGGGAGTTCACAATCTCCTGGTACGTCTCCGATGCCTCCAGCAGTTCCTCGTGCGTGCCGTGCGCTACGATCCTGCCGCGTTCGAGCACCAGGATCTGGTCCGCGTCCACAATGCTGGAGACCCGCTGGGCGATGATCACCATGGTGGCCCCGGCGGTGTGCTGCTTGAGTGCTTGCCGCAGCCGGGCGTCCGTAGCGGTGTCCAGCGAGGAGAAGGAGTCGTCAAAGATGTACAGCTCGGGCTGTTTCACCAGCGCCCGGGCAATCGCGAGCCGCTGCCGCTGGCCGCCGGAGACGTTGGTGCCGCCCTGCGAAATCGGCGCGTCCAGCCCGCCCTCCAGCTCCTCCACAAAGTCCTGCGCCTGCGCAATCCTCAGAGCCCGCCAGAGCTCGTCCTCGGTGGCGTCGGGTTTGCCGTAGAGCAGGTTGCTGCGCACCGTGCCGGAGAACAGGTAGGGCTTTTGCGGGACCAGGCCGATATGCCCCCACAGCAGATCCGGGTGGAGCTCGCGGACGTCCACGCCGTCAATCCGGACCGAGCCGGAGGTCGCGTCGAAGAGCCGCGGCATCAGGTTCACCAGGGTGGTCTTGCCGGAGCCGGTGCTGCCGATGATCGCCGTCGTCTGCCCCGCCCGGGCGGTGAAGTTCACGTCCTGGAGCACCGGCTGCTCGGCGCCCGGGTAGGCGAATCCGACGTCGCGCATCTCCAGCTCGCCACGGGCTGCCCGCCCGGCCGCGCGCGAAACCGGGCGCAGCGGCGGCCGGACGCTGGATTCGGTCCCGAGGACCTCGCCGATCCGGTCCCCGGACACGGCGGCGCGCGGGATCATGATCGCCATGAAGGTGGCCATCATGACCGACATCAGGATCTGCATCAGGTAGCTGAGGAACGCGATCATGGTCCCCACCTGCATGGAGCCGTCCTCGATCCGGAACGCGCCGAACCAGATCACGGCCGTGCTGGAGACGTTGAGCACCAGCATCACGGTGGGAAACGCGCGCGCCATGAGCCGGCCGGCGCGCAGCGCGGTGTCCGTGACGTCCTCGTTGGCGCGGGCAAAGCGGGCGGTCTCCACGTCCTCGCGGACGAAGGCCCGCACCACACGGATGCCGGTCAGCTGTTCGCGCAGTACCCGGTTGACGGTGTCGATCCGGGCCTGCATCACCCGGAACAGCGGCACCATCCGGAAGATGATCGAGCCCACCGCGGCCAGCAGCACGGGGACGCTGACGGCGATCAGCCAGGACAGCTGCAGGTCCTGCCGGATGGCCATGATCACCCCGCCGATGCAGAGCATGGGCGCCGTGACCATGAGTGTGGCGGACATCAGGACCAGCTGCTGGACCTGCTGGACATCGTTGGTGGAGCGGGTGATGAGGCTGGGCGGGCCGAACCGGGTGACTTCCTGCTCGGAAAACGCCGCGACCCGGCTGAAGATGGCACCCCGGACGTCCCGGCCCAGCGCCATCGCGGCCTTCGCGCCGAAATACACGGCCACAACGGTACAGACGACCTGCAGCAGGGTGACCAGGAGCATCAGCCCGCCCATGCGCAGGATGTACTCCGTGTTCCCCGTCGCCACGCCCTGGTCAATGATGTCGGCATTAAGGGTGGGCAGATAGAGCGAGGCAATGGACGCCGCCAGCTGGAAGACGACGACGACGAGCAACAGCCGCCGCTGCGGCCGGAGGTATTCGACAAGCAGTTTCCAGAGCATCCGGTCTCCACTTCACGCGTCACGGGCACTTGTGTGGGTCAGTTTACGTCCCGAACCCGGGAGCGGGCCGGGTTCCTCTCAGGGCGAATCGGTGTGCGTTTGGTGGGCGTTGCATACGGGGGAGATCGCCGCGATGTGGCGCGCGTCGACGTCGACAAAGAGTGCAACCAGAAGCTCGAATGGTGGAGGCTACTTTGGCTGGGCGACGAAGTCAGCGATCTGAGCGTTCCGTGCCCCTACGAACTCGAGGCTGGCTTGCCGGTAGAGCAGATACTCATCGAGGGTCTTTGGTATGGCACGAGTCGTGAAGTCGGCGAACGGCAGGAAGAACCGGACGCTGGCGTAGTCATCCGTTACCAGGTCCTGGAGCAGAAAGAAATCCACATAGCCACGGAAGTCGCCAAACAAGCCGAAGAACTCGGGGTATAGCTCCAAGGTTTCGGCCAGCGGGCTCGCCTGGCGGAGATAGTGACGCCGGATGCACTCGAGAGTCAGATCGAACCGGTCGGCGATGCGGGGATGAGTGCCTCGGCGCTGATTGATCGTCTGCTTGTTGCTGATCCTGTTGCCCGGGAAAACCATCATCCCGCCGATGGTGTAGCCCTGCCGG
Source organism: Arthrobacter sp. P1_H7 (assembly GCF_056405215.1). Lineage (NCBI taxonomy): Bacteria > Bacillati > Actinomycetota > Actinomycetes > Micrococcales > Micrococcaceae > Arthrobacter > Arthrobacter sp. P1_H7. The sequence goes on from NZ_JBFUCO010000010.1 coordinate 67,984, forward strand.
CTGAAGGCTTCCTGCTCTGACTCCGGAATCTGCGCCAAAATCGAAGCGGCCCTTGGGTGCCGGCGGAAGGTCCGAATGATCGCGTCACTCGACAGGAAGAATTTGCCCAGTTCGGACTCGTGAAAGAGGTATCTGCGTCGGGTGCTTGCGTCCAGATGGAACAGCGCACCATTCTGCGTAAGCAGAGGCCTGCCCCAGAGCCTCCGATGGGTATTGCGGAGCGCTGGGCTGAACCTATCCGGATCTTTCCCAGAGGGCGTGTCGGAGCGGAAGTCGAAGGTTACGTCGATCTCTTTCGGATCGCCCACGCTAGCGGGGTCGTTCTGGAAGGCGGGCGGCTGTTGCGCACTACGGCACGCGGCTGCGATCTTCGTCGTCCACTCCAAGGCCGCCTCGTACGAGGGCAACTCCAGCACCGCGATGCCTCCATCGAACCGCGCCGTCGGCGGGTTAGTGCCCTCGCGGACGTTCCCGTCGGCGTCGCCCATGACGGGCGGAATGCTCTCATCGATGCCGCCGCCGGACACCCAGACGCCCGCGTCCTTCGCCTCCTGGACAACCGCGTGCGCCGCCTCCGTTGCGGCCCGCAACTCTTCCTCGGGGACAACCCTGGCGGCACTCGGAAACGAGATCTGATACTTGGTCATTCGGGTGGACTCCCTCTTCGCAGCACGGCTGTCGCGTTCATCCTCGCCGACGCGACCGTGCCGCACAAGACTGCAGGTCGGAGCAACCCGACCGTGGCTCATCCGCTTTGTCTGCTTGCCCGGCTGGACTGCTTGCCGGGCCGACGGCCCGGGTGTAGCTTGATGCGGATGCTGCGCATTGGCTCAATCGTCATCCGGGTGGACAACCTCGAACGCCAGATGAGTTTCTGGCAGGCCGCCCTGGGCTACGAGCCGCGGTACGAGCCCGACGGCGACTTCGTGATCCTCCAGCCGCCGGGCGGCGTGGGCACCTGCGTCTCCCTTGACCGTGTCCCCGCGGCCGTCCAGATTCCCCCGCGCCTGCACCTGGACCTGTACGCGGACGCCCAGGACGCCGAAGTCCAACGCCTCCTGGCCCTGGGTGCCACCCGGGTCGAGTGGAGCAAGCGGCCCTCGGACGCCGACTATGTGATCCTTGCCGACCCGGAGGGCAACCGTTTCTGCGTGGTGGACACCGCCGGGAGCCCTTGAAAACTGTTGCTTCGCGGGGGAACGGTGTGCCAGCCTCGAAGTGATCCCGTCGCCGCGGCGACGAGGGCGACGGAGAAGGAGCACGGCATGGGACTCATCCATATCGACCTGTTCACCACGCTCGACGGCGTTGCGCAGGCGCCCGGCGGGCCGGACGAGGACCCTGCCGACGGCTTCGCGTTTGGCGGCTGGCAGGCGCCCCTCATCGACGAGGTCGTCGGGGAACAGATCCAATCCGGGATGGCGGAGTTGGACGCGCTGCTGCTCGGGCGCCGGACCTACGACATTTTCGCCGCGTACTGGCCGCACGCCAACGGTGACATCGCGCAGCTGTTCAACCGCATCCCCAAATACGTAGCCTCACGCGGGACTCCTGCCCTCGAGTGGGCCGACTCCACGCTGCTCGGTCCCGATGTTGCCGCCGCCGTACGCGAACTGCGCGACCGGCACGAGCACATCCACGTGATCGGCAGCCTCGATTTCGTGCAGACCCTGTTTGCCGAGCGGCTCTTCGACCGGCTCACGCTCTGGGTGTACCCGATCCTCCTCGGCAGTGGAAAGAAGGTCTTCGCGGACGGGGTGGTTCCGACGAACCTCAGACTCATCGAGCCTGTCGTCGCCTCACCGAAGGGCGCGGTGCTGCAGCGCTACGCGCTCGCCGACGGCACCCCTGGCGTCGGCGATATGTCGGCCGTGGCCCAGGAGGGCTAAGGCGGCACGCCCGGGCCGTTGCCCGCCCTACTAGCCGTTCAGCACCACGTTGGCCTGCGGCTCGCCCGCCAGCATGATCTCGATCTGCCGCTGCAGCAGCCGGCCCATCCGCGGGCGCATCGCCGAGCTCGCGCCGCCCACGTGCGGGCTGATGATGACGCCCGGGGTCCGCCAGAGCGGGTGGTCCTCCGGCAGGGGTTCGGGATCGGTGACGTCGAGTGCGGCGCGGATCCGTCCGGAGGCGGTGTGCCGGACCAGGGCCTCCGTGTCCGCCACCGGGCCGCGGGCCACGTTCACCACCAGGGCGCCGTCCGGCATGGCCGCGAGGAAGGCGTCACCAATGAGGTGCCGGGTGGAGTCGCTGAGCGGAACCCCCACCACCACGATGTCGTGCTCCGGCAGGAGCGTGTGCAGCTCCGCGATGCCGTGGATCCGGCCGCGGTCATCAATCCGTTCGGTGCTTGCCACCCGGGTCACGCTGGTCTCGAACGGAAGGAGCCGGTCCTCGATCGCCTTGCCCACCCCGCCGTAGCCCACGATCAGGACGCGGCGGTCGGCCAGGCTGGCCGTGGGCCGGGCGTCCCACCGGCCCTCCTGCTGGTTCTGGATCAGGCGGGGCAGCTCGCGCTGGCTGGCCAGGATCAGGGCGAGCGCCAGCTCCGCGGTGGAGGTCTCGTGCACGCCGGACGCGTTGGCGAAGACCCGCCCGGCCGGCAGGAACTCCGCCACCCCGTCGTACCCGATCGACTGGCTCTGCACCAGGGCCGTGTCCACATTTTCCAGACCGCGCAGGACCTGCGGGCCGCCCATGTACGGCGGCACCACGATGTCGATCCGCGCCCGGGGCGGTTCCCCGGCGAGGTCCCACTCCAGGACGGTGACGTCCGGGTGCGGCTGAAGGTATTCACGCAAGGTGGCGTCCGGCAGGCTGACAGTAATTTTCCGGGTCATGAATGCCAGCGTAGTGGACCCGCATCTGGGATTTTTGTCCCACTTGGGCCGCGCCCCGCGCGCTCCGTGGACTTCGCCCCCGGCCCGGCCTAACGTCGGAGGCACCACCCAGTCGAGTCCGGAAAGGCCCATGCACATGATGAATCCGGGCCCCCGGCCGGCCGCTCCCACCCACCGCAGGAACGTGGTGCTCGTCTGGGCCGCCGCTGTGCTGGTGCTGGCCGCCGTCGTGGTCCTTGGCGCCATCCGCACCGTCCCCTCACCCGGCAGTGATTCCCAGACCCGTGACTTCCTGACCCGTGATTTCCCTACCGGTGACGTCCTGACCGTCGCCCACCAGCAGGAGCCGGACCCGGCGGAGGCTGCACCGGCAGCCCCGGCGGCCGCCGCCGTCGACCTTCCCGCCGAGATGCAGCGGATCATCGGCGAACACCCCGACCACCGGATCGGCGTCGCCGTCATGAACACCCGCGACGGCCAGCTGCAGAGCTACGGCGACGTGGCACCATACACCGCGGCGAGCACCGCGAAGGTCCTGACGGCCGCCGCCTACTACCACCTGGTAGAAACCGGCGATAAGTCACTCGACGCTCCCCTGGGTGCGTTCAATGCCGCGTTCCAGCTCAAGGCCATGATCAACACCAGCAGCGACGACTCATGGCTCCTGCTGATGCGGGACGTCGGCTACCCCAACCTCACCGCCTACGCCGCCACCCTCGGCATCACCTACGATCCCGAACAAAACCTGCTGGCCCCGGCGGACACGGCGCGGCTCCTGACGCAGCTCGCCACGGGCAAACTGCTCAACGCCGACCACACCGCGGAGCTCCTCGGCTACATGCAGCACACCAATGACGAGGACCTCATCCCGGCCGCAATCGCGCCCGGCATCACGGTGCACCACAAGTACGGCGTGGTGCAGGGCTACGTCCACGACGCCGCCCTGCTCAGCGCCGGCGACCGCTCCTACGCGGTGGTCATCTACACGTGGGGCCCGGACGACGCCGACAGTGCGGACCGCCTGGACCTCATCCACGACCTGACTCGCCAGCTCACCGGCGCCTTGTTCGGGCTATAACAGGCCAATACTGGCGTGCTGCTGCGAGTGACCTGTTAACAGTCTGAAAATCCACCGATCAAAGGTGGCGCAGGCTCCATTACGGGGGCAGGATGAAAGAAGCGGGAATAGTCTCAGCCGCAGCCCGACGTAACACCACGGTGCTGGGCCGTCTCCTGGAGGAGCACCAGATGTTCATTCCTTCTGAATCTCGATCCTGCCGTCCCGCCGAACCCGGGACCTCCGGTCCCGCACGGGCTGCGCCGCCGCCCTGACCAGAACGCGCAGACCAGCCCGCCTCCCGGATCCGGGCGTTTTCAAGGGAGTCACCTTGATCCGTATCCTCATTGCCGAAGACGAAGAACGCATCTCCCGCTTCATCGAAAAGGGCCTGCGCGCGGCTGGCTACGTGCCCACGGTGGTCGCCGATGGCGTCACGGCCGTGGACTACGCCTCCAGCGGCGAATTCGATCTCCTGCTCCTGGACATCGGGCTCCCCCGTTTGGACGGGTACGCCGTCCTCGCGGCGTTGCGCCGCGGCCAGGTGGGCATTCCGGTCATCTTCCTCACGGCCCGCGGATCATCCAGCGACACCGTCGCAGCGCTGGAGGGCGGCGCCGACGACTACATCGTCAAGCCGTTCCACTTCGAGGAACTCGTGGCCCGCATCAAGGCCCGGATCCGCAAGTCGGACACCGGCGATGTGCTGGCGGGAAGCGTCATGCGCTACGGGCCTCTGGAGCTGAACCTGCTCACCCACTCGGTCAGCGTCGACGGCAGGATGGTGGAACTCTCCGCCCGCGAATTCGCGCTGGTGGAAATGTTCCTGCTCCACCCCGGGCAGGTCCTGAGCCGGCAGCAACTGCTCAGCCACGTCTGGGGCTACGACTTCGACGGCACGTCCAACGTGGTGGACGTGTACGTGCGCCAGTTGCGGATGAAACTCGGCGCAGACCGCATCCTCACCACCCGCGGCGCCGGGTACCGCCTCAGCTAGGCAAAGCAGGCTGATCCTCGCAGGAAGGGAACAGAGTGGCCACCTTGGATGAACATCCCAGTGAAGACGGCCAGGCCGCGCCGGAGGCTGCCTTCCCTGAGACGGAAACCCAGGACCCGTCCGGCTGGGGCGCAAAGATCCACTCGGTGCGCTTCCGCGTGGTGGCCGCCATGCTGGGCATGATGCTGGCCGGCCTCATGACCGCGGGGCTGGTCACGTTCGTGGTCCAGTTCCAGGAATCAGATGCCAGGCTCGACCAGGCCCTTCTGGATAAGGCGAACTCCGTGGTCAAGATCGTCCAGACCAAGAAGAAGACGGACGGGGACTATGCCAACAGGACGTACGTCAGCGCCCTTCACGAGGCCGCGGAAGATATTGAGCCGCGCAGCAACGAGGTCATGGCCGGGATCGTGGACGGGCGCGTGGCGTGGACCGTTGAGGGCAACGGGGACAGGGCCCTCTTGGAAAACAGCATGTTGGCCGACGCCGCCGAGCTCAGGAATCCGGCCGGCGCGTCTTTCGGTGAACTCGACGCCGACGGGCGCCCGCTCCGGGCTGTGGTGGTGCCCATGAGGGGCGCCACGGGCACATTCTTCCTGGTCGGCCGGGACGCGGCCGACCAGCGCGAGCACAACGCCAGCTCGGTCCGGACGTATTCGCTGGTGTCCCTCGGGATGCTCCTGGCTGCCGCGGTGATCGGCGGCATAGTCGCGGGCCGCTTGCTCGATCCGCTCCGACGCCTGCGCGAGGCTTCCAGGGCGGTCGGCCCGGAGGACCTCACGCAACGGGTGAAGGTGCGCAAAGGTGAGGACGACGTCACCCTGCTTGCCAAGACCTTCAACACCATGCTGGAAAGACTCGATGAGGGCGCCCAGCAACAGCAGCAGTTCCTGGACGACGCCGGCCATGAGCTGCGCACCCCGCTGACCATTCTTCGCGGGCACCTCGAGCTGGAGACGGTCGATGATCCGGACGACGTCATTGCCACCCGGGACGTGCTCCTGGACGAGGTGGACCGGATGCAGCGCCTGGTGGATGACCTCCTGCTGCTCGCCAACTCCGGCGAGATCGGCTTCATCCAGCGTGAACCCGTCCGGATCCCGGAGCTCCTGGATCAGGTCATGGAAAAGGTGCACGTCCTGGCCGACCGGCACTGGCAGATCGATGAAAGGGCCGACTACGTGGTGGAGGCGGATCCGCAGCGCCTCACCCAGGCACTCGTCCAGCTCGCCGCGAACGCCGTCAAGTACACCAGGCCATCGTCCACAATCGCGCTCGGTTCCCGCATTGAGCGCCCGACGGCGTCCGACGGCACCTCGCTGCCCCCGCAGGACACCCTCGTGCTGTGGGTGCGCGATGACGGGATCGGCATCGCCGCAGAGGACCAGCAACGGATCTTCGAACGGTTCGGCCGCGTGCACACGGGCCGCGGCGTGGAAGGCTCGGGACTGGGCCTTGCCATTGTCGCGGCGATCGCCCAGGCGCACGGGGGCGTGGCCACGGTGGAATCCGAGTACGGCCACGGGGCCACGTTCATGATCCGGATCCCCCTGCAGTCCTCCGGCGTCCGCGTCTGACCTGGCCCGCCGCCTGACCTTGCCCGCACCTGATGGCGCCCGCATTTGATGGTGCCCGCACCCGACCGCGCCCGTGCCTAAGCGCGGGGCCGCAAATGCGGGGCCTTTGATGAGGAATCCTTAATCTTCCCCTCATCCCATCCTCACTCTCGGGGCGCAGGCTGATGCATACCATCAGACAGCACCGGCCCGGACACAGTTGCGATCGCAGCCAGGCCCGGGGGCACCGGGGGCGGGGGAGGATTTGCCGTGGAGCCAATGCGGATCGTGCTGTACTCACATGATTCAGTGGGCCTGGGACATGTGCGTCGGAATCTAGCGCTGGCCCACGCGCTGAACAATCAGCTTCCCGGCCTCATCGGCCGCCCCGTCACCGGAATCCTCATCACCGGCACGGCGCTCGCACCGGCGTTCCGGTTGCCCGAGCGGTGGGACTGGGTGCTTCTTCCCGGTGTGGCGAAGGGTTCCGCCGGCTACCTGCCGCGGAACCTGACCTTGCCCATGGGGGAGCTCGTGCCATTGCGGGCCAGGCTGCTGCAGGCAACGCTGGCCGGCTTCTCCCCGCACCTCGTGGTGGTGGACCGGCATGCCACGGGCGTCCACGGCGAACTCGAAACAGCCTTGCGGCACGCCCGCACCGCCGGGCCCGTGCGTGTGGTGCTGGGCCTCCGCGAGGTCCTCGACTCGCCCGCCGCGGCCCTTGCCGAATGGGCCAGGGTGGGCGGTCCCCGCGTGGTGAAGGACCTGTTCGATGCCATCTGGGTGTACGGCGATCCCGCCGTCCACGATCCCGTGGCCGCCGGCGAAATACCGTTCGCCCTCCGAAAGCTCATCCGGTACACGGGCTACCTCGCCGAGGGGCGCCCCKCGGCCTCCGGCACCAGCTGCATGCCCGGGCGGTACTGCATGACGACGGTCGGCGGCGGCTCGGACGGCTACGCGCTTGCCCGCGTCGCCGTCGCCACGCCGGTCCCGGACGGGCTGGGACACCTCGTGGTCGCCGGGCCGCAGATGCCCGCCGAACAGCTCAACGACCTCCGCCAGCGGGCCCGCCCCGGCGTGAAAGTAGTCTCCACCGTCGATGACATCGTGTTCCACCTCCGGCACGCCGCCGCCGTCGTGGCCATGGGCGGCTACAACACAGTGTGCGAAATCATGAGCACGCCCGTCCCCGCCCTGATCGTGCCCCGCACGCAGTCGCGCGCCGAGCAGCGGATCCGGGCGGCTTCCCTCGCCGCGGCCGGGTACCTGGAACAACACGAGATTGGCACGCTGACGCCGGAAATCCTGGCCGCCTGGCTGGCCGCCCGGTTCGGCACCACCGTGGACCGCCGTCGTGCGGTGCTGGACGGCCTGATCCGGGTTCCGCAACTGGCCGCCGAGCTGCTGCAGCCGCTGCTCAGTGCCGAACTGGCGAAATCAGACCGGGCCAATCAGGTCAGTGCCGATCTGGCCGCCGATCAATTCAGCGCGGACGAAAGCGATGCCGCTGCGAGCGTGAAGGGTGCCAGCCGTGTCGCCGTTTGAACCCGGGACAGCGTACGTCCTGAAGACGTACCCGCGGTTCTCCGAAACGTTCATCGTTTCGGAGATCCTGGCCCGCGAGGCGGCCGGGGACCGGATCGAGATCTTCTCCCTCCGGCCCACCGACGACCCCCGGTTCCACCCCGAGCTCGCCCGGGTCCAGGCACCGGTGACGTACATTGACCGCCCCATCAAGACTGTGGCCCTATGGGAGAGCCTCCGGATGGCCGACGCGGCCGGGCTCACGGCCGCCGTCGGCCGGAATCTGGGCGAACTCGCCGCCGCCACGGCGGACGACGCCGTGCAGGCCATCAACCTGGCCACCGTGCTGCAGGACCGGAACATCCGGCACATGCACGTCCACTTCGCCTCGGGATCAACCACCGTGGCCCGGCTGACGTCCCTCATCACCGGCATCCCGTTCTCGTTCACCGCGCACGCGGTGGATATCTTCCATGAATCGGTCCAGGACGAGGACCTGCGGCTCAAGCTCGAGCAGGCCCACCACGCCGTAACCATCAGCCAGTACAACATGCGCTACCTGCGCCGCCGCTTCCCGTCCTCGACGGCCCGGCTCCATCTGGTGCGCAACGGGCTGGAACTGGAGCGTTTCCCGTACCGGGAGCCGCGGCCGCTCGGAGCCACCTTGCGGATCGCCGCCGTCGGGCGCCTGGTGGAGAAAAAAGGCTTCCAGTATCTGCTGCCAGCGGCCGCCGAACTGCTGGACCAGGGGGTCAAGCTTGACCTCCGGATCGCCGGGACCGGGCTCATGGCCGAGGAACTGGAGGCCAGCATCGGCCAGCTCCGGCTCGGCGGGCACGTCCGCCTCCTCGGCCCGCAGACCCAGGACCAGGTGCACGAGCTGCTCCACTCCTCCGATGTCTTCGTGGCGCCCTGCGTGGTCGGCGCCGACGGCAACGCGGACGGCATGCCCACAGTCCTGCTCGAGGCCATGGCCACCGGCGTCCCCTGCGTCAGCACGTCCGTGACCGGGATCCCCGAAGTGGTCCGGAACGGCTCCACCGGTGTCCTGGTCCGGCCGGGCAACCCGCACGCCCTGGCCCGCGGCATCTGCACGCTCGGCTCCCCGGCCACGGACAGGGTCGCCATGTCCCGCAACGCCCGCGCCCTGATCGAGGAGGACTACGACGTCCACCGCCAGGCCGAGCTCCTGAGGTCCCTCTCCCGTTCGGAAAGGAGAGTCGCATGACACGCGTAGCCTACCTCTGCGCCGACCCCGGCGTTCCCGTCTTCGGCACCAAGGGCTCCTCCGTCCATGTCCAGGAAATCGTCCGGGCGTGGCGCGGTACCGGCGCCGCCGTCACCGTCTACTGCACCCTGCTCGGCACCGAGCGGCCCAGCGACCTTGCCGATCTCGACGTCGTCGAAGTCAAGCCGGAATCCGTCCCCGCCGCCGCGCGGGAACGGGCGGTCCAGGACGCCGCGCTGGGCCTGGCGGACGAGGTCCTGCGCAACGGCTGCGGGCTGTTCTACGAGCGCTATTCGCTGTTCAGCCCGGCACTGTCCGTGGTGGCCCGCATCCTGGACGTGCCGTCCGTGCTTGAGGTCAATGCTCCGCTGATCGAGGAGCAGCAGCGGTACCGCCAGCTGCTCGATGTGAAGAAGGCTGAGACGGTGTTCCGCCGCAACGCCGCGACGGCCGACGTCGTGGCCTGCGTCTCGGATCCCGTGGTGCGCTGGGTACGGGCGCGGGTGCCGACCGCGCGGACCGTGCTGGCACCGAACGGAGTGAACGTCGAGCGGATCCCGGCCCGCCGCCCCGGCCGCCGGAACCCGGACCATCTCACCGTCGGGTTCGTCGGAACCTTGAAACCCTGGCACGGTGTCCCCGGCCTGCTGCACGGTGTGGCGCTGGCCAATCAGCAGACCGCCGACCCGGCCCTGCGCTGGCAGCTCCACGTGGTGGGTGACGGCCCCGGCCGTCAGGACCTCGAGCGCCTCGCCGAGTCCCTCGGCGTGCCGACGGTGTTCACGGGCGCCGTTGCTCCGGCTGCGGTGCCAGGCCTCCTGGCAGAATTCGACGCCGCCGCCGCACCCTATCCCCCGGACGGACCTGGCCAGGACGATTACTTCTCGCCGCTGAAGGTTTTTGAGTACATGGCCGCCGGGTTGCCCGTGATCGCGAGCGCCGTGGGCCAGATCCCGTCCATCATCCAGGACGGCCGCACCGGGCTCCTCGTCCCGCCCGGGGACCCCGCCGCGCTCGCGGACGCCCTCCTCCGGCTCGGCGAAAACCCGAATTTGCGGGAAAAGCTGGGGCTCGAGGCCCGTAACGACGCCGTGCAGCGGTTCAGCTGGAGCGGGGTGCTGTCCCGGATCACCGGGGCGCTGCCGCCTGCGCGCAGACTGGCCAGGCAATGACCACCACGGCCAGGCATTCGAGCCCCCGCAGCTGGCGGACCCTGTGGCGAAGGACCCGCGCCAACGCACCGGCTGATCCCTCACCGTTGCGGCGGACCCTGCGGTGTATCCGCCCGCATTTGCGCGGGCACAGGCTGCTCATCACTTGGGGATTCATCGCCATGGCCACGGAAATCCTCTTCCGGCTTCTTGAGCCGTGGCCAGTGAAGATCGTCATCGACTCCGTCTCACACTCACTCGGCGCCACTATGCGCAAGACCCCGTTCAGTGTGGAGGCGAGCGCGGAGGTGCTGCTCCTGTGCGCCGGCGCGGTGCTCGTCATCAGCCTCGTCCGGGCCGTGGCCGGCTACATGTCCGCGATTTCGTTTGCCCTCGTGGGTACCCAGATTTCCTCCGAATTGCGGGCCCGTACCTTCCGCCACCTCCAGGGCCTGTCAATGCGCCACCACAGCCGCGCCTCCACCGGCGACACGGTCCAGCGGCTCGTCGGGGACGTGTCCCGGCTGCAGGAAGTAGCCGTCACGGCCGGGCTCCCCCTTATCGGCAATATCGTGTCGCTGATCGCCATGATGTTCATCATGCTCTGGCTCGACCCTTTGATCGCCCTGGTGACGTTCGTGTCCATCGGGATATTCATCGTGTTTTCCCGCAAGAGCTCGGGATCGATTACTACCGCGGCCCGCAAGTCACGCAAGGGCGAAAGCGCCCTGGCCACCACCGCCGCGCAGACGCTGGGAGCCATGCGCGAAGTCCAGGCGTATGGACTCGAAGACACCATCAGCTCGGGCTTCAGCAAGAGCAATCAGGCGGCACTTGGCTCCGGGGTGGTCACGCTGCGGCTGGCCGCCAGCCTGCAACGGAAAACCGACGTCCTGACGGGACTCGCGACGGCGGTGGTCCTGGCTGCCGGCGGCTGGAGGGTGATGCAGCATGCGATGACCCCGGGTGATCTGGTCGTTTTCCTGTTTTATCTGAAAACCGGGCTAAGGCCACTCAAGGACGTGGCCAGGTACACCAGCCGCATCGCCCGCGCGACGGCCTCCGGGGAACGGGTTGCGGACCTGCTCGAGGCCCAGAGTGACGTGCCCGAGTCACCACACGCCGTCGCCCTCAAGAACCCGCACCCGGACATTGTGTTTGATGACGTCTGGGCCGGCCACTTCGACGGAACCGCGGTGCTCAGGGGAATCACCCTGACCATACCGGCGGGTCAGCACTGCGCCGTGCTGGGGCCCTCCGGGGCCGGGAAGTCCACGCTGGCGAGCATGATCCTTCGGATGGTGGACCCTTGGAAGGGGAGTGTCAGCCTCGGCGGCGAGGACCTGCGGGGCCTGAAGATCGCTTCCGTGCGCGCCCACGTCTCCATCCTGCTCCAGGACTCCGTGCTGTTCGGCACCTCCGTCCGGGAGAACATCAGGTTTGGCCGCCTCGATGCCACCGATGAGGAGATCGAAGCCGTGGCGGCCCTTGCCCAGGCCGACGGTTTCATCCGCGCACTGCCCCAGGGATACGAAACCGTCCTCGGCGAGGCGGCCAACGATCTTTCCGGGGGCCAGCGCCAACGGCTGGCCGTCGCCCGCGCGATGCTCCGCAAGGCCCCAATCGTGATCCTGGACGAGGCGACGGCGGGGCTGGATCCGGCATCCCGGGACTCGGTCCTCAGCGCCCTGGACACACTCACCGAGGGCCGGACCTCCGTCACGATTACCCACGACGTCATCTCGGCCCAAACCTGCGACCGGGTGATCTGGCTCGAAGACGGCGAAATCCTCGAAGACGGGCCGCCGCAGACATTGCTGGCCGATCCCGACTCCCGCTTCGCCGGCTGGGTCCATCGGCAGCAGACCGGCGAACCGGGTGAACTGTTCAAGGTGCCGACATGAGCACCGCCCCGCAGGGATGGCTGCAGGGAGAACGGCTGCAGGGACAAGGGCTGCAGCCGCAGCGGCGCGAAGCCGACCGTGCCCTCGCGGCCCGGGACCCCCGAATCCCGGGCCTGAACTGGGTCCTCGACGACGAGCTGCTCTCCGAGCTCCTGGGCGAAAGCGTCCGGATCACCAGGACCCGCTACAAGCCGCACAGCTCGGTCCTCGTCGTCTTCCGCCGGGCCGGCAACGGCGCCGGCAGCTACGGCTGGGCATCGACCACCGCCCCCGAGCACGCCGGGAAACTGCAACGGCGGGCGGACAGTTCGCAACAGCGCGGCGGCGGCATCCGGCTTATCCAGCCCGATCATCTCCACCCCGACGTCGCCGTGGCGGCCGGTCCCATCGAGGAGGACTGGCCGTTGCGCCCCAACCTGCGGTGGCTCCGGGACCACGGACTCCGACGGCTCGGGGCGCTCCCCGCGGCAGGGCGCTTCCTGGACCCCCCGGTCAGCGTGCTCAGATACAACCCGGAGCGCCGGCTCGTTGCCAGGGTCCCCACGGAGACGGTCCCCGTCGTCGTCAAGACCGCCGTCCAAGCTGACGAAGCTGCCGCAGGACTCCGTCTGCGGCAGCGGCTTCAGAGCCACGGCATCCCGGTCCTGCCCGAACTCGCGGACCCGGAATGCGCCGCTCACGGCATCAGTGCCTCCCCGGGCTGGGGCCAGGGAGACCTGGGCGGCGGCGACAACGATCCGGCCGCCTACCGGGCCGGCCAAGCCCTGGCGGCGCTCCATAGAATGGACGCGGGCGCCGGGGCGGACCCGATGACGGACAGGGAGGACCTGGCACGCCAGCTCGCCGCCACGCGGTCCATGATCACCTGCCTGCTCCCCGGGCTCGGGGCTCCGGTGGACGCACTCACCGGCCGGCTCCTGGCAGCTGTCGGCGCCGCCGGCCCCCAAAGGCAGCAGCCTGTGCTGGTCCATGGTGACTTTTCGGCGGACCAGGTGCTGGTGGACGGCCCGGTCATCCGCATCATCGATTTCGACCGCGTGACGACCTCCGACCCGGCGAGGGACCTTGGGTCCTTTGCCGCGGTGGAGGACATCGCAGACCCCGCCGGCGCCGGGCCCGKCGCCGGCGGACGCAAGACGGCCCTGCTGATCGACGGTTACCGCGAGGCCGGCGGACACGTGACGCAGGCCAGGGTGGATAGCTGGGCGGCCTTCCGGTTGTTCCTGAACAGCGTCGACCCGTTCCGGAACCGGGCCAATGACTGGCCGGCCGACACGAACTGGCATATCCGCCGAGCCTTGGAGCTGATCGCGTGAACTGGCACCCGCCGCTGTGGAATTACACCGACGACGCCGGCACCGCGTGGCGCGTCCGCAAGGCGTGGCCCGACAGAGAACCCGGAGAATATCTGCTGGAGGTCGTGACTGCGGGACGGCCCGGCGCCCGGGGAGCCCATCTGAGCCAGGGCCACTTTGAGCTCCTGCCGGAGGACGATCCGCAACTGCCGGCCCTTCGGACGGAAAGACAGCGCGGGGAAATCATTTCCCACTGGCCCTACACGCGGGCGGTCATCCGGGCGGAGGGCTGCTACATCAAGGTCTTCCGGCCAGGCAGCGCCGCCGTCCCCGCCGAACGGTGCGCTCAGATGGACCGCCTGCTGGACGCCGGTGCCTTCACGGCGCCCAAAGTGCTTCAGAGCTCCCCGGACACCCTCGTTCTTAGCGCCCTCTCCGGACCGACGCTGGGCGAAATCGGCGAGGACTACGTCACGATCGGCGAAAAGGAGTTTGCCGGCGTATGGGAAGAGTGGTCCCGCGCGTGGCTCGCCCAGCTGGGCACGGCGTCGGACGCCAGCAATAAGACCGTTCTGGAGACCCTGCCGGTCCGCTCACCGGAAGTGGAAGCGAAGGCTGTGGCCCGGTGGCTGAAACGATGGCTGCGCCACACGGCGAATGTTCCGGTGCTGTCCACCCAACGCGATTTCTTGATCGCCATGGCAGAGCAGGTGACGACGGACCTGCTCCGGACGGCACCGGACCCGCTGGTCTGGGCCCACGGAGACCTGCACGACCGGCAGATCATCGCCGGCGACGGCCGGTCCCCCTTCGGATTGCTGGACTTCGACGATGCTTCCCAGGCCGAGGCCGCCCGCGACCTCGCCTATCTGGATTTCCATCTCGAGCGGCGCCTGCTGCGCAATAACCTGACGCCGGCGCGATATCTTAAGGCCCACACGGAGGTGCTGGCCGTCGCCGAGCAATTGCAGGTCAGCCCGGATCGGATCGGCGCCTACTCGGACGCACGCTGGCTGCGGCTGGCCTGTTCTTCGCTTCCTTCGGGCTCAACGCTGGCGACCCACGTTCTTGAGGAACGGTTAGAGCATCGCCGGGCCTTCGGATCCACCACATTGACCGCCGGCCTGTCCATCGGATCCCGGAGCTGATCCAATGGGCTGGCACCCGCCCGTCCCGGCCACCGTCCTGGACGCGGACAACACCGAATGGACAGTCATCCGGTCCTGGCCCGACGACGCCGCAGAGGACTACGTCCTGGAGTTGGCGGCGCCCGGCCGGGCAGGGATCCGGGCGGCCCACCTCCGGGCGGGGCAGTTGGAGCTCCTGCGGGACGGCCGCGACCGGCGTCTCCCCGCCCTGAGGCATGCGTCGCCGCTGGGCGAGGTGGTGGTGCACCGGGCCCACAAGCGTGCCGTGGTCAGTACCGGGGAGCACTACCTCAAGATCTTCCGGGTCCGGCAGTCCGACGAAGCAGTGGGCAGGCACGCCCGGATGAACGAGCTCCTCGGCGCCGGAGACTTCCTCACACCGGAAATTGTTTCCTCCACCCCGGGCTGCCTCACCCTCATGACGTTGCCCGGCCGCTCCCTGTTCGCGCTGGGAAACGACCCCGCGGTCAGCGATGTGCTCTTCGACAAAGTCTGGCAAGGATGGTCCCGGGCCTGGGTCCGGGACCATTCCCTGGCCCGGGCTCCGGCGCAGCGCCCCGCGCTCGAGGCGCTCCCGCCGCGGACGGCCGCCGTCGAACTGGCGAGACTGCAACGCACGGTGAATCTGTGGCTGGTGCATGCCGGGGACATTCCGGCGGCGCAGCCTGAGCGCGCCACCGTCCGCGGGGCCGCAGGGCAGGCCGCCCAAAAGCTGCTCCGGGCCGATCCGGATCCGCTGGTGTGGTCCCACGGGGATCTTCACGACAAGCAGATCTTCACCCTGGATCCCGGCGCTCCCCTGGGTCTGCTGGACTTCGACGAAGCCTGCCGCGCCGAGGCCGCCGCCGACCTCGCCAACATCGCCGTGCACCTTCAGCTGCGCCTGCACCAGCACCGCCTGACCGCCGAACGGTACCAAACCGCCCGCCGCCACGTTCTCGCCACGGCCGAAGAGCTGCAGGTCACCCCTGCGCGCTTCGACGCCTACGCCGCCGCGACCCGCCTGAGGCTCGGCTGCCTGTATTCCTTCCGGCCCCAGTGGGCGGACCTGGCGGAAGATTTCCTCATTCCGAATGCTGAAGAGGCCCTGGCGGCGGTGGTTCCGGCCGCTAAAGTGGAGCCCACGTACTGACTGCAGACCATAGAGAACCGCAGCGCCCTGCTCTGCCGAGCACTGCACCACCGCGAACTGCGCCGAACCGGGAGGACCGCTGGCATGGCTTACATCAAGGTTGGAACCGAAAACAGCACAGACGTCGAGCTCTACTACGAGGACCACGGATCCGGCCAGGCCGTGGTCCTGATCCATGGCTACCCGCTGGACGGCACGTCCTGGGAAAAGCAGACCGCGGCGCTGCTCGGCGCGGGCTACCGTGTGATCACCTACGACCGGCGCGGCTTCGGACAGTCCAGCAAGCCCACCGACGGCTACGACTACGACACCTTCGCGGCGGACCTGAACACCATCCTGACCACCCTCGACCTGAACGACGCCGTGCTGGTGGGCTTCTCCATGGGCACCGGCGAAGTGGGCCGCTACCTCGGAACCTACGGTTCTGCCCGGGTGGCCAAGGCCGTGTTCCTGGCCTCGCTGGAGCCGTACGTGCTGCAGGCCGAGGACAACCCCGGCGGTGTCCCGCAGTCGGTGTTCGACGGGCTGATGGAGGCTGTGACCGCGGACCGGTACGCCTTCTTCACGGAATTCTTCAAGAACTTCTACAACAGCGACACTTTCCTGGGCACACCGCGGCTCAGCCAGGAGGTCATGAACGCGGGCTGGAACCTCGCCACCGGGGGCGGGCCCACGGCGTCGTCGGCAGCGCAGCCGACCTGGCTCACGGACTTCCGTGCCGACATCCCCAAAATCGATGTCCCGGCCCTCATCGTGCACGGCACGGCGGACAACATCCTGCCGATCGACGTCGCCGGACGCCAGTTCGCCGAGGCACTGCCGAGTGCCGAGTACGTGGAGATCGACGGCGCCCCGCACGGCATGCTGTGGACCCACGCCGCGGAGGTCAACGAGGTCCTGCTGCGGTTCCTGGCGAGCTAGCCGGGAATTGGCATCGAGGATCTGGCACATGCTGCTGGAAGACTTTAACGCTGCCGGGCGTCCGGAGGCCGCGGCCGCCCTGCGCCCCTGCCTGGACATTGGCCGGTGGATTGAGGAGCTCGTCGATTCCCGGCCCTTCGGCAGCACCGGACGCCTCCTCGACGCCGCCCGCCGCGCGGCGGAGCCCTTCACCGCCGCGGAGGTGGAGGCCGCCCTGGCCCACCATCCCCGGATCGGCGAACGGGCCGCAGGAAACAGCACGGAAGCCCGGCTCTCGCAGTCGGAGCAGGCGGCTCTCGGCACCCCGGATCCGGCCGTCGCGGCAGCCATTGCCCAGGGGAACCGCAGTTATGAAGATAAATTCGGCCAGGTCTTCCTGATCCGCGCGGCCGGCCGCAGCCGGGAGGAAATCCTGTCCGCCCTCACCGCCAGGCTCGCCCATACGCCCGAAGAGGAACTAGCAGTCATCGGCCAGCAGTTGCGCGAAATCGCGGTGCTCCGACTCGAAGGACTGATCCGCGCATGAAAAATTCGCTCGTCAATTCCCACATCACCACGCACGTCCTGGACACGGGCTCCGGCAAGCCCGCCGCGGGCGTCGCCGTCACCCTGGACAGGCTCGACGGCGGCCGCTGGGTCAGGGTCGCGGCGGGGGCCACGGACGAGGACGGGCGCGTCACGTCGCTTGGTCCCGACAGCCTGGGCTCGGGAACGTACCGGCTGGGCTTCGACACCGGAGCCTATTACGCCGCCGCCGGAACCGAGACCTTCTTCCCCGAAGTCACCCTGGTTTTCGCTGTGTCCCAATCGCAGCCCCACTACCACGTCCCCCTGCTGCTCAGCCCCTTCGCCTACTCCACCTACCGCGGCAGCTAGCGGCACATGGGCAATAGCGGAGCACCGGGCACGACGGCGGTGCTGCTGGCCGCCGGCGCCGGGACGCGGCTGGGGCTCGGGCCCAAGGCGCTGCTCCCCTTCCATGGCCGCACGCTGGTTGAAGTGCTCGCGGACGTGCTGCTCGCGGGCGGCTGCCGGGAAGTGGTCACGGTACTCGGCGCGGACGCGGCAACGGTCCGCGCCGGCACCGACCTCAGCCGGCACCGGGTCATCGAGAACCCGGACTGGGGCACCGGGATGGGCAGTTCGTTCCGGGCGGGCGTTGCCGCGGCGCCCCAGGCGGACCATGTGCTCATCGCGCTGGTGGACCAGCCCGGGCTGACCACCGAGACTGTTGCACGGCTGCTGGCAGCCCACCGGCCCGGCCGGGTGACGGCGGCCGCCTACCGCGATGCGGAGGGGACGCTGCAGCGCGGACACCCGCTGCTGCTCGATGCCGGACTCCGCGCGGAAACCGCGGAGACAGCAACGGGCGACGCCGGAGCGCGAGTCTTCCTGCGCGCCCACCCGGACCTGATCGATTTGGTGGACTGCAGCGACCTCTCCGGCGGCGAGGACCTCGACTCCCCCGAACAGCTGCACCTTCTCGGCTAAAACCAACGCGGGGTCAGATACGGCCCATTAGGGGCTCTCCAATGGGCCGTATCTGACCCCGCGTTGGTTGGTTTTAGCGCGAGTGTGCCAACAGCTCCTGCAGGCCACGCTTGAAACCGGACCGGCCGCCATGGGCCGGGTGCCTGATCTTCGGTACGTCCAGGCCGCCGCGCAGCAGGCTGTGGTGCGCCACATTGCCCACGGCCACCACGGTTTCGATGGAAAACGCCTCCATCAGCGCCTGCCAAAACGGAGTTCCCAGTGCAGCCTCGGAAGCCCTTGGCGTGCGGTTGGACAGCGGCCGCCCGGGCACGTGGGTGTGCCACGGGTAGGCGCTCCACAGCAGGGGCAGGAACTCCAGCTCGGCCAGGACCTGCCACATCACCGTGGCCGTCGGTTCCGCGGCTATGCCTTCGGAGTCTGTCGGCAGCGCGTACCCCTTCCCCGGCCCAAACAGGCCAAACTCGTTGGCGGGGCCTTCGAACATGGTGCGGTTTGTGAAGGGAACTCCGGTGATCCTCATGCCCCGGAATCCCGGCGCTTCGCCCAGCAGCAGCACGTCCGGGCGCCGGTCCAGCATTTCCTGCAGATAGAGCTCAAGGTTCCGGCGGCGCAGGGCATTGCCGGCAGCGGCAAAATCAAAAAAGTTCTGGCTGTCCGGCCCGGTCTGCACGGACGCCAGCCTGTCCACGAAGGCCCGGATCGCGGGATCGGCCATTCAGGGCGCTCCTATGGAGGGGACCAGCCCTGCTTCCTTCAGGCCCAGGTAGATCTTGTCCCGGGAGATTGGCAGCTGGGAGAACCTCACGCCGGTGGCGTTCCGGATGGCGTTCGCGAGCGCCGGCGCCACCGGATTGAACGGGCTCTCGCTCATGGACTTCGCGCCCAGCGGGCCCAGCTTGTCGCTGGTGTCGGCGAAGTACACCTCGCTGCGCGGCACGTCGGCGAAGGAGGGGACGTGGTACTGCCGCAGGACGTCGGTGGTGACGCGGCCGGCGTCGTCCACTTTGATCTCTTCGTAGAGCGCAGAGCCGAGGGCCTGCGCGATCCCGCCTTCGATCTGGCCGCGGCACTGGCGCGGATTGACCACCACGCCGGCGTCGGCCGCCTGCACGCTCTGCAGGATCCGCAGCTCCCCTGTCCCGGTGTTCACGGCCACCCGGAAGCCCTGGACATTGAACGCCACCGAACGCGGCGTCCCGGCCCAACGCCCCTCGGCGGCGAGCCCGACGCCGGCCTGCTCCGCGGCATCGTAAATTTCCGCCAGGGGCACC
This sequence comes from Arthrobacter sp. P1_H7, assembly GCF_056405215.1. Lineage (NCBI taxonomy): Bacteria > Bacillati > Actinomycetota > Actinomycetes > Micrococcales > Micrococcaceae > Arthrobacter > Arthrobacter sp. P1_H7. The sequence goes on from NZ_JBFUCO010000010.1 coordinate 87,505, forward strand.
CGGGTTCCCTCGCAGACCACGGCGTCCCCGTCCAGCACGCAGCCCGAGGGCGGCACGCGGCGGAGGCCGGCGGCGAAGACGCGGATGCGGAGGGCGAGGTCCTCTGCGGCGGCCAGCGTCGCTTTGCCGGCCACCACGGTGCCGGCAGATCCGAACGCACCGGAATCGTGGTCCACCAGGTCGGTGTCGGACTGCCGGACGGTGACTCGGGCGGCGGAGGTGGACAGCGCGGTGGCCGCGAGCTGCGCGTGGACGGTGGTGGTGCCGTTGCCGAATTCTGCCGTCCCGACGTCGGCGGCGTAGGTCCCGTCGGGCAGGAGCCGGAGCCTGGAGTGGGCAAAGTGGCCGCGTGGCGGAACGGTGTCGATCATGGACAGGGCAGTCCCCTCCCCGACCACCCAATCCGGGCCCAAGCTGTCGGGGCCGGCCGCGCGGAAGCGTTCCCGTCCACGGGCCAGGGCATCCTCCACCAGCTTCGTGCACTGGTCCAGGCCGTAGCTGCCGTAGCGGACGTCCTCTTGGGGCTCGTCGCTAATGGACAGCATGTCGTCGCCTTCCCGGACCATGTTCCGGCGGCGGAACTCCAGGGGGTCCATGCCGATCCCCGCCGCGAGCTCGTCGATGCCGGATTCGATCGCGAAGATCATCTGGCTGAGCCCGTAGCCGCGGAAGGCGCCGGACGGCACGGTGTTGGTGTACACGGCGTGGGCGTCCACTTTCTTGTTGGCGCACTTGTACACCGCCAGCGACTCGCCGCAGCCGTGGAACATGACCCCGGTGGCGTGGTTGCCGTAGGCACCCGTGTTGGTGAGCACCTCCAGCTGGAGTGCGGTCAGCCGGCCGTCGCGGCTGGCGCCGGCCTTGAGATGGATGGTGAAGGGATGCTTGGTGGTGGCGGCGGTGAACTGTTCGGTCCGGGTGAATTCAAGCTGCACGGGGCGGTTCAGCTTCAGGGCGGCCAGCGCCACGACGTCCTCGGTGAGCACCTCCTGCTTGCCGCCAAAACCCCCGCCCACCCGTCCGGCCACCACCCGGATCTGCTCTTCCGGCAGGCCGAATACCCGGCCCAGGGTCCGCCGCACCAGGAACGGGACCTGGTTGGAGGTACGGATCAGCAGCCGCCCGTCACTGCCGAAGGAGGCGATGGAGGCATGGGTTTCGAGTGCCATGTGCTGCACCCGTTGGGTCCGGTAGGTGTGTTCGTGGATGAAGTCCGCCGCGGCGAAACCGGCCGACACGTCGCCGAGCTCGGAATGCAGTTCCGCCACGACGTTCCGCTCCGGCCGGCTGATCCGGGCCGTGGTCGCGTCCTTGTCCCCATGAAGGGCGGGGGCGCCGGGGAGCATGGCGTTCTCCGGGGTGAAGACGGCGTCCAGCACGTCGTAGTCGACTTTCAGGGCGCGCACGCCTGCCTCCGCCGCGGCCACCGTCCCGGCGACGACGGCGGCGACCCGCTGGCCGATGAAGCGCATCACGTCGTCGAACACACGGGTATCGTCCGGGTCATCTGTGTAGAGCTCATGCTGCGCGGTCGAAAACAACTGCGCCGGGGAGTCCTCATGGGTGAGGACCGCCGCGACGCCGGGAATCGCCAGCGCGGCTGCTGCGTCGATGGAGCGGATCCGGGCGTGGGCATGCGGGGAGCGAAGCAGCTTCACGTGCAGCAGCCCGGGCAGCTCTTCGGCCGGGACGTCCAGGGTGTAGCGGGCCCGCCCAGTGACGATGGCGAGGCCGGCCGGCGCGGGAACGTCGTCGCCCAGTTGTCCGGGGCGCGGCTCCGGCCGGCCGGGCCCCTCGGATGAGGTGGCCGGGCCGGAGGCGGCCGGGGCGGAGGTGACCGGGTGGGAGGTGGTCGGGTGGTTCCCCGTCCCGCAGACGGCGTCCTCGATGGCCGTGTACCCGGTGCACCGGCACAGGTTGCCCTTGAGGTTCCGCGGCAGGTCCGCCTTCTGCCCGTCATCGAACGTCGCGGCCGTCATCACCATGCCGGCCGTGCAAAAACCGCACTGGAAGCCCTGCCGGTCCAGGAACTGCTGCTGCATCGGATGGAGCGCGGCGCCGTCGGGGTCATCAGCTCCGCCGGAGGCGCTGGCGGCAGCCAATCCTTCCACCGTGGTGACCGCGCGGCCTTCCGCGCGGACGGCGGGATATATGCAGCTGTGCACCGGGACCCCGTCCACGTGTACCGTGCAGGCGCCGCAATCGCCGGCGTCGCAGCCCTTCTTCACGCTCAGGTTCCCCTGCTCGCGAAGGAACGTGCGCAGGCACTGGCCGGGACGGGGTTCGGCCTGCGCCGGGACGCCGTTGATCTCGATTCTGCTGTGGAACTCGATGGTCATGTTCAGGCCCCTTCCGTCCGGGACCCGGCGCCCCGGGACTCTGTCCGCGGCGGCTCTGTCCGCGGGGGCTCCGTCCGCGTGGAATGGGCCCGCGGCGGCCAGAAGTCACCGGAGACGCGCAGCGGACCGCGGCCTGCCGGCGCGGTGAGTTCGGCCCTGATTTCATGGGCCAACCGGTACGTCATGTCCTTGCGCCAGGCGGGCAGCCCGTGGACGTCGTCGTGGTACAGCTCATCGGGGATCGCGGCATCCAAGGCCTCGGAGAGAGGATCAGTGAGGGAGTCGGCGAGCGCCGCCGCGGAGGGCAAGAGGTGCAGCTGCACCGGGCGTTTGGTGGCTGCGGTGACGGTCAGGACCAGGGCGCCGTCGGCGTCGAGCCTTCCGATCAGCAGCACCGCGGACCTGCCCAGGTTGCTCAGCGACAGCCGGCGGAAGGCAACCCGGGAGGACAGTGCCGCCGCCGGCAGGCTCACACTGCGAAGGAGCTCGCCGGGAGCGAGGCAGTTCGTTCCGTCGCCCGTGACGAACTCCAGCACGGGGAGCGTGCGGCGGGCACCGCCGGGGCCCAAAATGGTGGCCGTGCCGTCGAGGGCCGCGCAGAGCGAGATCATGGGCCCGGCCGGCAGGGAGGTGCACAGGTTGCCGCCCACCGTGGACATGGTCCAGACCTTGAAGGAGGCCACAAAGGACTCGCAGCAGGGGCGGATGAGCGCCACGCCGGGCCAGTCCCCGGCCAGTTCCCGGCCGGGGACCGACTCAGGGAACGCAGACAGTTGCGCGATGGTGCAGGTTGCCGCCAGCTCGATGCCGGCCGCCGAGACGGCCAGGGGTGTCCAGTCCGTGGAGCCGAGGTCCAGGAGACGCCGGGGCGGTTCCGGTCCGGCGTCGGGGCTCCCGGAGGAGAAAAGCACAGTGCCCCCCGCGAGCCAGGCGTCGCCCTCGCGCCACTGCGCCGGATCCGCGGTGCGGACCACGGCCTCGACGGTGTTCAGGTCCATGGGGCCTCCTGGGGTTGCAACGTGCCGGCGCTAATACTCGGTCCGGGACTCGAGCGAGTTCCAGGCGGTGAAGGGATCCAGGGCTGCGGGGGCTTGCGGGCCGGTCAGTTCCAGCCTGCCCACCGGCATGAGCGCGCCGCGCTGATCGTTTTCGAAGTATTCGTAGAAGACGGCGTCATCGAACCCCGCGGACGCGGCATCGTGCCTGTCCGCGGCGAACACCACGCGTGACACCCGCGCCCACAGCGCGGACGCCAGGCACATGGGGCACGGCTCGCAGCTGCAGTAGAGTGTGGCTCCGCCGAGCTCGAAGGTGCCAAGTTCGCTGCAGGCCCGCCGGATGGCCGTGACCTCGGCGTGGGCCGTGGGATCGTTGGCGGCGGTGACGCGGTTGGCGCCTTCGAACGCCTGCCCGTCCGCCGTGACCACCACGGCGCCGAACGGCCCGCCGCCGTTCAGGACGTTGGCCATGGCCAACTCGATGGATCTCGCCAGGAACTTCTGGGCCGTATCGGTTGTCGTCATGCTGCCACTCCCTGCCTGCGGAAGCCGGTACACCGTAGCGGGAGCGCGAGGGCCGGATGCGACGGTGACTGTCTTCAGCATGTGCCTTGAAGGTTGCGCCTGGTAGATAGCTTCCCGGGTCCGGGCTGCCCGCCGTTGGCAAGATTGAGAGTAGCACCGGGGCTTCCGCACGGCGCGCCCTATTGGGTGGATGCCTCATTTTCGTGATGTGAAATCTCCATTTCCGGGTCTTCACGCCAACCCCGGGCCATCCCGGCCACCCTCGATTTTTCGAAAAGTGATGTACACCAAGCCGGGGTCCGGCTACGCTTGGTCCCACTTCGTGGCCCGGAAGTCGTGGCCAGGCCACGTAACCTGGGAGCAGCAGGCAGGGTCGTAATGAGCTGGCATCAACTGATGTCGGCTCTTTTTTGTGGACGGACGGAACAAGAAACGCGCGGGAAACGGCGCTTAATTTCTATGCGGGACTGTGGTGCCGCATACCTGAAGTTGGGAATCAGACCATGAGCAACAAGATCGTCCTCGGCCAAAACCAGTACGGAAAAGCCGAAGTCCGGGTCGTTAAGATCACCAGGGATACCCGCCGCCATGAGATCGAAGACCTGAACGTCACCTCGCAGCTGCGCGGCGACTTCGCGGCGGCCCACCTCGACGGCGACAACAGCCACGTGGTGGCCACAGACACCCAAAAGAACACGATCTACGCCTTCGCCCGGGACGGCATCGGCTCCCCGGAAGCCTTCCTGCTCCGGCTCGGCAAGCACTTCACCTCGAACTTCGACTGGGTCACCGGCGGCCGCTGGGCGGCCGAGGCCTACAAGTGGGACCGGATCCAGGCCCACGGGTCCGGGCACCACCACTCCTTCGTCCGCAACGGCCAGGAGGTCCGCACCGCGGTCCTTGTCCGCGACGGCAGTACCGAGCACCTCATCGCCGGGCTGAAGGACCTCACCGTGCTGAAGACGACCCAGTCCGGGTTCAGCGGCTTCCCGCGGGACAAGTACACCACCCTCCAGGAAACGGCCGACCGCATCCTCGCCACGGACGTCTCGGCCCGCTGGCGGTTCAGGACCGGCACCGACTTTGGCGCGTTCGACTTCAACAAAAGCTACGAGGACGTCAAGGCCCTGCTGCTGGAGGCTTTCAGCGAAAAGTACTCCCACGCCCTGCAGCAGACCCTCTTCGACATGGGGGCCAAGGTCCTGGCAGCGCACCCCGAGATCGACGAGATCAAATTCTCCATGCCCAACAAGCACCACTTCCTCGTTGACCTCGCGCCCTTCGGCCTCGACAACCCCAACGAGGTCTTCTTTGCCGCCGACCGCCCCTACGGCCTGATCGAGGCCACGGTCCAGCGTCAAGACACCAGCCCCGCCGACATCGCCTGGCACGGGATCGCCGGCTTCTGCTAACGCCACGCACCGCCGGGACCTCCGCCGCCGGCGGTGCCTAGGAGTAGTGTGAGCGGCCAAAGAGAAGTGTGAGCGGCCCAGGAAGGACCAGAAATGACTCTCGTCGTCACCGATCCCCACCCCGTCGACCGGGCCGGAGAAATCCTCACCCCGGAGGCTCTCGCCTTCATCGAAGAACTCCACCTCCGCTTTGCCGGAACCCGCGCCGAGCTGCTCAAGGCCCGCGCCCGCAAGCGCGAGCACGTGGCCCTGACCGGCCGCCTGGACTTCCTGCCGGAGACCGCGGAGATCCGCGACGCCGACTGGAGCGTGGCTCCGGCGCCTGCGGCCCTGCAGGACCGCCGGGTCGAAATGACCGGGCCGGCTGCCCCGGCCAAAATGGCCATCAATGCGCTGAACTCCGGCGCGAAGGTGTGGCTCGCCGACCTCGAGGACGCCAGCACGCCCACCTGGTCCAACGTGGTCGAATCGATCCTCAACCTCCGGGACGCCGCCGACGGCACGCTGAAATACACCTCGCCCGAAGGTAAGGAATACACGCTGCGCAGCGACGCCCCGCTCGCGGTCGTGGTGACCCGGCCACGCGGCTGGCACATGGGCGAACGGCACCTGCTGATCGGCGGGGACCACACCATCGGCGCCCTGGTGGACTTCGGCCTGCACTTCTTCCACACCGCCAAGCGGCTCGTGGCAAACGGTCACGGACCCTACTACTACCTGCCCAAGATGGAGAGCCACCTCGAGGCCCGGCTGTGGAACGAGATCTTCGTCTTCGCCCAGGACTACGTCGGCATTCCGCAAGGCACCATCCGCGCCACCGTCCTGATCGAGACCATCCCGGCAGCCTTCGAAATGGACGAGATCCTCTTCGAACTCCGCGACCACGCCTCCGGCCTGAACGCCGGCCGCTGGGACTACCTGTTCAGCATCATCAAGTACTTCCGCGACGCCGGTGCGAGCTTCGTGCTGCCCGACCGCGCCACCATCGCCATGACCGCACCGTTTATGCGGGCCTACACCGAACTCCTGGTCAAGACCTGCCACCGGCGCGGCGCCTTTGCCATGGGCGGCATGGCAGCGGTGATCCCCAACCGGCGTGAACCCGACGTGACCGCCCAGGCCTTCGAGAAGGTGCGCGCGGACAAGACCCGCGAGGCGAACGACGGCTTCGATGGATCCTGGGTGGCCCACCCGGACCTGGTGCCGGTCTGCCGCGAGGTTTTCGACGCCGTCCTGGGCGGGCGGCCCAACCAGCTGGACAGGCAGCGCCCCGAGGTCAGCGTCACCGCCGAGCAGCTGCTGGACATCCGTTCCGCCCAGGGCCAGGTGACTGAGGCCGGCCTCCGGCTGAACCTCTACGTCGCCGTCGCGTACACCGCCGTCTGGATCTCCGGCAACGGCGCCGTCGCCATCCACAACCTGATGGAGGACGCGGCGACGGCGGAAATCTCGCGGTCCCAGGTCTGGCAACAGATCCGCAACCGTTCGGTGCTGGCCGACACCGGCCGGACCGTCACCCGGGAGCTGGTGTCCGCCCTCCTGGCCGAGGAAACCGAGAAACTCCGGGCCGAGGTGGGCGAGGACGCTTTCGCAAAGCACTACCTGCCCGCCAGCAAACTCATCGGCGGCCTCTGCCTGTCCGAGGACTACACCGATTTCCTCACCACGCCGGCGTACGAGCTGGTGGACTGAAAGCATGGCAGCCTCCTCGGCCAGCGCGGGGCAGCATCCACCGGGCCGTCCACCAAGCCATTCACCGGGCCCTTCGCCAAGCCGCGGCACGGTGACGCCGGCCCTCTCGGCGTCGGACCTCGCCCGGATCGATGCACGGCTCGCGGACACCGACCGGCTGCTGGAGCGTGGCTACCCGGGCGACGACGGCTCCCGCCAGCCCGTGCACACCGTCTACGTACCGGCCGACCGTTTCAGCCCGGACTTCACCGCGGACTGGGGCGCCCAGGCCCTGGCCGCGGTCGAGGCCCGGGGCGGGCTGGAACAGCTCGGCATCCTGCTCGGCCAGGACTCCGAGCTGGCCGCCGCCGTCGCGCCCCGGGTCCGGACCAAGCTCTCACACGAGCCGATCGAGGACCTCCGGCTGGACTTTGAGGACGGCTTCGGGGACCGGGGCGACGACGCCGAGGACGGCGCCGCTGTTGCCGCGGCGTCCGCCGTAGCCGCCGCCGTCGCCGCCGGAACCGCGCCGCCGTACATCGKGATCCGTTTCAAGTGCTTCGAGGCCGCAACCCGCGCCCGGGGCCTGCGGACCCTGGATCTTTTCGTGTCGCAGCTGGCCGCGGCCGGCGAACTCCCGGACGGGCTCATCCTCACCCTGCCCAAGGTCACCACGGTGGCGCAGGTGGAAGCCATGGCCTTCGCCGTGTCCCGCCTCGAGGAAGTCCACGCACTCGCCGCCGGCAGGCTCCGCTTCGAGGTGCAGGTGGAAACGCCGCAGCTGATCCTGGGCCCGGACGGAACCTCGCCGGTGGCGCGCCTGCCGCACGCAGTGCCCGGCAGGATCAGCGGGCTGCACTACGGCACCTACGACTACTCGGCATCGCTGCAGATCTCCGCCGAATACCAGTCCATGGAACATCCCGTGGCGGACTTCGCCAAAGAAGTCATGCAGCTTGCCGCGGCAGGCACCGGGATCCGGCTCTCCGACGGCTCCACCAACATCATCCCGGTGGGCGGAAACGTGGAGCAGGCCTGGCAGCTCCACGGCCGGCTGGTCCGCCGCTCGCTGGAACGCGGCTACTACCAGGGCTGGGACCTCCACCCGGCGCAGCTGCCCAGCCGGTTCGCCGCGACCTACGCCTTCTACCGGCAAGGGCTCCCCGCCGCCGCTGCCCGGCTCCGCCATTACGTGGAACAAACCGCCGGCGGCGTTCTGGATGAACCCGCCACCGCCCGCGCCCTGGCGGCCTTCCTGCTGCGCGGCGCCCAGTGCGGCGCCGTCGGTCCCGACGAAGTCCTGGCGCTGGCCGGCGTCGGGCTCCCCCAACTCAGCGCCTTGGCCCATCCCCGGCGGGCCGCCACCTCCACCCCCTCAGCCAAAGGAACGCACCCATGAGCAACTACTTCTACCCTGAGGGCGGGCTTCCGCCGCAGACCCAGCTCCTGACCGACCGGGCCGTGGTCAAGGAGGCCTACACGGTCATCCCGAAGGGCGCGCTCCGCGACATCGTCACGAGCAGACTGCCCGGCTGGACCAACACCCGCGCCTGGATCATTGCCCGGCCCATCGCCGGTTTCGCCACGACGTTCGCGCAGCTGATTGTCGAGGTGGGACCAGGCGGCGGCGCGGAACAGCCCGAGCCGGAGGCCGGCGTCGAAGGCGTCATCTTCCTGACCAAGGGCGCCCTGGCACTGACCCTTGAGGGGGAAGTCCACAAACTCGGAGAGGGCAGCTACGCGTACCTCGCCGCGGGGGCCCAATGGTCCGTAGCGAACGAGTCCGGGGAGATCGCCAGCTTCCAGTGGATCCGGAAGGCTTACGAGCCGCTGCCCGGCTACACGGCTAAATCCTTCGTGACCCGCGACCAGGACGTCGAACCGCGGGCCATGCCCGGCACCGACGGCGCCTGGGCCACCACCCGCTTCGTGGACCCGGAGGACCTCGCCCACGACATGCACGTCAACATCGTCACCTTCAGGCCCGGGGCCTCCATCCCCTTCGCGGAAACCCATGTCATGGAACACGGGCTCTTCGTCCTGGAAGGCAAAGCCGTCTACCGGCTCAATGACGACTGGGTGGAGGTGGAGGCCGGCGACTTCATGTGGCTGCGCGCCTTCTGCCCGCAGGCCTGCTACGCCGGCGGTCCGGGCAACTTCCGGTATCTGCTGTACAAGGACGTCAACCGCCAGATCCGCCTGACGTGAGACCGGAGCCGGGAGCACTTGTGGCACGGGCGATCCTTGCTAGCCTGATGCTGTGAGGTACGAATCCATGTGGATCGGAATGCTCCTTGGCGCGGCCCTCGGCTACGCGATCGGGGTCACCACCGTCGACAAGCCGTTCACGGGCTTGCTGATCGGCGTGGCGCTCGGCGCGCTCGTGGGCCTGGCGGCCCGGAAGGACCCCAGGAAACGGTAGGGATGGCCTCCGCCGGGAGCCCGCAGCCCAGCCCCGCCCCGGCGCACCACCCCTTGGCTCTCCAACCACCGGGATCCAGCTCCCGCCCTCACCGGAAGAAACCCGCAATGACGTACACCGTGAACTGCTCCATCCTCCTGACGGAGCTCCCCCTCCTGGAACGCCCGGCCGCGGCGAAGGCCGCCGGTTTTGACGCCGTCGAATTCTGGTGGCCCTTCGAGGCCTCCGTCCCCGCCGACGCCGAGGTTTCCCGGTTTGAGAACGCCATCGCCGACGCCGGCGTGCAGCTCACGGGCCTGAACTTCAACGCGGGCGACATGCCCGGCGGCGACCGCGGCCTGGTCTCCTGGCCGGCACGCTCCGCCGAATTCCAGGACAACATCGACGTCGTCGCCGGGATCGGTGAACGCCTCGGCTGCAAGGCCTTCAACGCCCTCTACGGCAACCGCATAGACGGCGAATCCGCGCAGAGGCAGGACGCCATTGGCGCCGAGAACCTTGCGACGGCGGCTGCCGGCGTCGCCAGTATCGGCGGCACGGTGCTCCTGGAACCGGTCAGCGGCGCACCACGCTACCCGCTGCTCAAGGCCCAGGACGCCTTCGATGTCATCGCCCGGGTCAGGCGGGAATCCGGCGCGGAGAACATCAAGTTCCTCGCCGACTTCTACCACCTGGCAGTGAACGGTGACGACGTCGCCGCCGTCATCGAAAAGCACGCCGGGGACTTCGGCCACATCCAGATCGCCGACAACCCCGGCCGCGGGGCTCCGGGAACCGGGCAGCTTCCGCTCGGCGAATGGGTCGCCCGCAGCCGCGCCCTCGGCTACCAGGGCTACATCGGCCTGGAATACAAAGAACCGGCGGAGACGGCGTTCAGCTGGGCCGTCCGCCAGGGCGTCGGCGGCTGATCCATTCACCTAGGCTTCCCCGGAAAGGAGACGCTCCGTGCCTGAAGACACCTACGACGTCGTCTTCCGCGGCCGGCAGGTGCTGACCACCGCCGGCGTCGCCGCGCGGGAGGTCGGTATCCGCGACGGCGTGATTGCCGCGATCGAGCCGCTGGGCACCGGCCTGTCCGGCCGTGAAGTCATCGTTCTCGGCGGCGACGAAACCCTCCTGCCAGGCCTGGTGGACACTCACGTGCACGTCAACGAGCCCGGCCGCACCGAGTGGGAGGGCTTCGCGTCCGCCACCCGGGCAGCAGCGGCCGGCGGCGTCACCACGATCATCGACATGCCGTTGAATAGCATCCCGCCCACCACCACGGTGGCGGCCCTGAAACTTAAGCGCGAGGTGGCCGAGGGCCAGGTGTTCGTGGACGTCGGTTTCTGGGGCGGAGCCGTTCCGGGCAACAAGCATGAGCTGCGTCCGCTGCACGACGAGGGCGTCTTCGGCTTCAAGTGCTTCCTGCTGCACTCCGGTGTGGACGAGTTCCCGGACCTGGCAGCGGAGGAGATGGAAGAGGACATGGCCGAGCTCAAGTCTTTCGACTCGCTCATGATCGTCCACGCCGAGGACTCCCACACGATCGATCACGCGCCCCGCCCGGGGGGCGACCGCTACGCCACGTTCCTGGCGTCCCGCCCGCGCGGGGCGGAGAACAAGGCCATCGCCGAGGTCATCGAACGGGCCCGCCGGACCGGCGCCCGCGCCCACATCTTGCACCTGTCCTCTTCCGACGCGCTGCCCATGATCGCCGCCGCCAAGCGCGACGGCGTCCGGCTCACCGTGGAGACGTGCCCGCACTACCTGACGCTGACGGCCGAGGAAATCCCGGACGGCGCCACGGCCTACAAGTGCTGCCCGCCGATCCGCGAAGCCGCCAACCGCGAACTGCTGTGGGCCGGGCTTCTGGATGGCACCATCGACTGCATCGTCTCGGACCACTCCCCGTCCACCCTGGATTTGAAGGACCTGGAAAACGGGGACTTCGCCGTGGCCTGGGGCGGCGTCTCTTCGTTGCAGCTGGGCCTGTCGCTGATCTGGACCGGGGCCCGGCACCGCGGCATCGGGCTGGAGCAGGTTCTCTCGTGGATGGCTGCCAAGCCGGCCCAGCTCGCCGGCCTGCGCAACAAGGGCCAGCTGGCGCTGGGGTACGACGCCGATCTCTCCGTGTTTGCCCCGGACGAGGGGTACGTCGTGGACGCCTCCAAACTCCGGCACAAGAACCCCATCACCCCGTACGACGGGAAGGCGCTTTCCGGCGTCGTCCGGCAGACCTACCTCCGCGGCATCCTGATCGACGGCCGGACTCCGACCGGCCAGCTGATCCGCCGCGGCGTATGAGCCAAGTCCGCGTCTGGTCCGCGCCGCATTCGGTTTTCTGCCCCGCTTCGGGACGAAGGCTCCTCGGATCCGCGGTGCGGTGGTCCGGTTCCGCCGCAGCCTTCCGATAACGCCGCGCTAGAAGAGGGCGCCCGCCACGGCCTGCGTCAGCTGATGGATCACCTCGGTGCGTTCCGGGACGTCACCCAAGTCCTGGCCCTTGGTGTAGATGACCAGCGCGTCGCGGTGTTGCCTTGCGCGAGGACGGCGGCGTCGTGCAGTTCGTCGTCCAGGAGCCCGTATTTGTGGAAGACCGTGATCCCTTCCGGAACGGCGGCGGGAATGAGCGTTTCGTAGTTGGTGTCCTGCATATAGGACAACAACTGGGCGGTGTCCCCGGCCGTCAGGAGCGTCCCGGAGTAGACCCCCGCCAGGATCGTCGCCATTTCCGCCGGTGTCAGCGTGTTGATTTCCGGGTCATAGCTCACGCCCAGCGATCCCGCGTACTCCGTCAGCTGCTCGTGGCCCACGGCATCCATGATCAGGGACCACGAGTCGTTGTCGCTCTGCTGGATCATCTCCCGGAGCTGGAAGCCGGCGGTGTAGTTCCCCAACGGGTCATCGAGGCTGGCTGCCCCGGTTTCGACCAGGTGGTAGTAGGCCGCCGCGGCCAGCACTTTGGCGGTGCTCGCGGCCACGAACTCCTCCCGGACCCCGTATTCGTGGACGTCCGCGGCGCCGGGGTCCCGGGAAACGTCGACCAGCGCCACGCCGATCTGGTACTGGCTGTTGGCATCGAGAATGGCCTTGATGCGCGCATCCAGTGCCTCGTCCACCGTTCCCGGCGCCGGTGCGGATGCCGGGGCCGCCGCATCGAGACTGGCCGACGGCGACGCGCTGGCCTCCGCCGTCGTCGCGGCAGACGGGGCGGCAGACGCAGCCGTGAGATTCGCCGCCGTCGAGCGGGCTTCGGCGGAGGAATAGATGCCGGCGGCCAGCACGACCGCCAGCACTGCGGCACCGGCCGCCAGGGTCAGGGCCCGGACCCGGCCAGGCGTCGGCTGCCGTCCCGTGGACGTGCGCCCGGATCCGAGTCGCCGCTGCCGTGGAGTTTGCTGTTCCATAATGGCTCCAAGCTAGCCACGGCAGCTATGCCCGAGCTTTGAAAAAGCTGTCAGGCCGGCGGGCACCCAGTCCGCCCCGGACGGGTGCTGCCCGGGCCCAGGCGGCGGAATACAGCCTCGGCTCACGATGTTGTCCATCACAGACCGTTGTCCACTCCCCGAAGGAACATCATGAGCGCAAACATGACCGTCAAGCTTCAGCCCGGCACCCCGGCCCCGGATTTCACCCTGCCGGACGCCGAAGGCAAGCAGGTTGCCTTGGCCGACTACCGCGGCAAGAACGTCATTGTGTACTTCTACCCGCAGGCGGCAACCCCCGGCTGCACCACCGAGGCCTGCGACTTCCGCGACAACCTCGCGTCCCTGCAGGGCTCCGGCTACGAGGTCCTGGGCATCTCCCCCGACGCCCCCGAGGCCCTGGCCCATTTCACCGGCGACTTCGCCCTGACCTTCCCGCTCCTGGCCGACGAGGACCACGCGGTGGCCCTCGCCTACGGCGCGTGGGGCGAGAAGCTGATCCATGGCGAGGTTACGGAGGGCATCGTCCGCTCCACCGTGGTGCTGGACCCGGAGGGCAAGGTGAAGCTGGCACAGTACCAGGTCAAGGCCCAGGGCCACGTGGCGTCGCTGAAGGAAGCACTGGGCGTCTAACGGCGCGCCCCCTCCGCAGCGTCGCCGCGGAAACAGTCCGGGCCCGCCCCCCTGGCTACACCTTGGTCCCCGCCGCCACGGTGGCGGTGGACCGGAGCCGGATCGCGCCGTCGTGCTCGTAGCGGCCCAGCAGCGAGAACACATCCGAGCGGATCAGGGCCCGCGAGTCCGCGTCCGCCTTGGCCAGCCCCATCGCCACGGTGGTCGCGATGTCCGTCATGAACTCCCAATAGCTCTCCGGGGATTCGTGCACCAGGTCGGTGCTGACCTGGTGCTCGGCCACCTCCGCCAGTCCGGCCTCCTTGAACATGCGGGTCATGAACCCGGTTGGTGCGCAGCGGAACAGCCCGGGAGTCCCCGTGGGCGGAATGGGCAGTTCCCGGTGCCGGGCAATCGTGCCCAGGATCAGGCTGGCCCAGGGGTTTGCCGCCGCGCGTCCCCAGACGACGGCGCCCACCCGGGCGCCCGGCCTGGCGGTGCGCGCCATCTCTGCCATGGCCGCGGACATCACCGGGAAGAACATCAAACCGAAGTGGCTATAGACGGCGTCGAACGTGTTGTCGCGGAACGGCAGGGCGGCCGAATCGCACACTTGAAAGTCCAGGTTGTTCAGGCGCCGGGCCGCTGCCTTCTCTTCGGCCACCCGAAGCATCCCTGACGAAATGTCAGTCAGGACCACCCGGCCATCCGGCACCTGCGCGGCCACGTTGAGGCCAGGCTCCCCCGTGCCTGCCCCGACGTCCAGCACCTCTGAGCCGGGGCGGAGCCGGAGCTCCTTGATGAGGGCGTCCCCGAACGGGGCCTGCCAGCCGAGCAGTTCAGCGTCCCATTTCTTCCAGCCCGACGAGAACTCATCCCAGAGCAAGCGCTGCTCCTCACGAATACGGTCGGCTGAGGCTAACATTGGCGGTTCCTTAGCTGGTCTGTACCTAGCCCTAGTCTGCTCCGGGAAGCGGTCCCCGGCAATGAGTCGAAGGGCAGTAGGCTTAACGGCATGTCTCCCCACGAAACCCCCGGCACAGCAGGCAACGACCCCCAGCGGGAACCGGCCCCGGGCAGTGTTCAGGGCAGTGCCCAGAGCGGCGTTCCGGAGCGCCGCGAGGTCACCGTCCGCCGGGCGCCGAAATATGTGCCCTTCCTGATCCTGGGTGGGCTCCTGGGCGTGGCCGTCGCGGCCGTCATCGCCTACGCCCTTCCCGGTGACGCGAGCTTCGACCGCTCCTCGGTCTTTGGCTTCTTCATGATTCTCTGCGCGGCCGGCGGCGTCATCCTGGGTGCCGCTACCGCCCTGGTCCTGGACCGGCGGAGCGTCCGCCGCGCCGAGCACGCCGTCGTCGAATCCGCACCGGACGCGGACGACGACTCCGACGACGACGGGAACCGCGCCTGAGGGCGTCAGGTCATAAACCGGCCGCCGGAAAAGTCTTAGCGCACATCGTGAGATAATCGACCAGTGGCACGCGGCGATGGAAAACTTTCTCATGATCTTCTCCCAGGCGAAAAAGGCCCTCAGGACGCATGCGGCGTCTTCGGGGTCTGGGCACCCGGTGAAGAAGTAGCAAAACTCACCTACTACGGGCTGTATGCATTGCAGCACCGCGGTCAGGAGTCGGCTGGCATAGCAACCAGCGACGGCAAGCGGATCAACGTCTACAAGGACATGGGGCTCGTTTCCCAGGTCTTCGACGAGACCACGCTGAACACCCTGACCGGGCACCTGGCCGTCGGCCACTGCCGCTATTCCACTACCGGCGCCAGCCACTGGGCCAACGCCCAGCCCACCCTGGGCGCGACCGCCACGGGCACCGTGGCTCTGGCCCACAACGGCAACCTGACCAACACGGCCGAGCTCAAGGCGATGATCGAGGACCGCAACGGCGGAAACCTCAGCGGCGAGATGAAGCAGGGCAACACCTCGGACACCGCCCTGGTGACCGCGCTCCTGGAGGGCGAAGAGGGCAAGTCCCTGGAGCAGACGGCCATGGAGCTGCTGCCCAAGATCAAGGGCGGCTTCTGCTTCGTCTTCATGGATGAGGGCACCCTCTACGCGGCCCGGGACACCTACGGGATCCGCCCGCTGTGCCTGGGCCGGCTCGAACGCGGCTGGGTGGTTGCCTCCGAGCAGTCCGCCCTCGCCACCGTCGGCGCCAGCTTCATCCGCGAAATCGAACCCGGCGAGTTCATCGCGATCGACGAGGACGGCGTCCGTTCGCAGCGCTTCGCCGAGGCGACGCCGGCCGGCTGTGTTTTCGAATACGTCTACCTCGCCCGCCCGGACGCCTCCATTGCGGGCCGCTCGGTATACGAATCCCGCGTCGAAATGGGCCGGCAGCTGGCCCGCGAAAACACCCAGGAAGCGGACATCGTCATCCCGGTGCCGGAATCCGGCACCCCCGCGGCGGTGGGCTACGCCGAAGAATCCGGCATCCCGTTCGCGCACGGCTTCGTCAAGAACTCCTACGTGGGCCGCACGTTCATCCAGCCCTCGCAGACACTGCGCCAGCTCGGCATCCGGCTCAAGCTGAACGCCCTCGAATCCGTGATCCGCGGCAAGCGTGTTGTGGTGGTGGATGACTCGATCGTCCGCGGCAACACCCAGCGCGCCATCGTGCGGATGCTCCGGGAAGCGGGCGCCGCGAGCGTCCACATCAAGATTTCCTCCCCGCCGGTCAAGTGGCCCTGCTTCTACGGCATCGACTTCGCCTCCCGGGCGGAACTGATCGCCAACGGCGCCACCATCGACGAAATCACCCAGGCCATCGGCGCCGACTCGCTCGCCTACATTTCCGAAGACGGCATGATCGACGCCACGCGGCAGCCGCGCGAGCGTCTCTGCACGGCATGCTTCACCGGCAAGTACCCGATCGAGCTGCCCGGCGCGGACAAGCTCGGCAAGAACCTGCTCGAGCGCACCGACCTCGGCGGCCTCGCGCCCGCCGCCGGCTCGGCGGCGTCCTCGGCGCCCTCCGGCGCGTCTGATTCCGCGGCGGCGCCCGACGCCGAACCCGGCACCTCCATCGCCGACGATCCGGCCGAGAAGGCCGGCGCCACCGGCTGCGATCCGGGGCCGGACTCCGAATTCGAAGAACTGCTCACCGATGCCGACCGCGTCACCACAGCCGACAAGAAAGAGCCAGTATGACTTCCGCCTCCCCGGCCGCTGACATGAACGCCGCACAGAACGCCGGCATCACCTACGCCTCCGCCGGCGTCGACGTCGAAGCGGGAGACCGCGCCGTCGAACTCATGAAGGACGCCGTCAAGGCAACCCACAACGCCTCGGTGATCGGCGGCGTCGGCGGGTTCGCGGGCCTCTATGATGTCTCCCGGCTGCTGACCTACAAGCGCCCGCTGCTGGCCACCTCCACCGACGGCGTCGGCACCAAGGTGGCAATCGCCCAGGCCATGGACATCCACGACACCATCGGCTACGACCTCGTCGGCATGGTGGTGGACGACATCGTCGTCGTGGGCGCCGAGCCGCTGTACATGACCGACTACATCGCCTGCGGCAAGGTGGTCCCGGAGCGCATCGCCGACATCGTCCGCGGCATCGCGGCCGCCTGCTCGGTCGCCGGCACCGCCCTGGTGGGCGGCGAAACCGCCGAACACCCCGGCCTGCTTGGTGAGCACGAGTACGACGTCGCCGGCGCCGCCACCGGCGTGGTCGAGGCCGACCAACTGCTCGGACCGGACCGGGTCCGCGCCGGCGACGTAGTGATCGGTATGGCCTCCTCCGGCCTGCATTCCAACGGCTACTCCCTGGTCCGCCGCGTCATCAACCACGCCGGCTGGGCCCTGGACCGCCAGGTCTCCGAGCTCGGCCGCACCCTGGGCGAGGAGCTCCTCGAGCCCACCCGCGTCTACGCCGCGGACTGCCTGGACCTCGCCCGCACCTTCCCCGTGAACGGCTCTGCGGGCGGCAAGGCCGTCCACGGCTTCAGCCACGTGACCGGCGGCGGCCTCGCCGCCAACCTCGCCCGCGTCCTCCCGCAGGGCCTGCTGGCCACCGTGGACCGCTCCACCTGGGAGCTCCCGGCCATCTTCAAGCTGGTTTCCGAACTCGGCAACGTCCCGCTGGCCGACCTCGAGCGCACCCTGAACCTTGGCGTGGGCATGGTCGCCATTGTTTCGCCGGAAGCTGCCGACGCCGCCGTGAACCGGCTCAACGACCGCGGCCTGCCGTCCTGGATCATGGGCACCGTCGAGCAGAACTCGGATGCGGTCCTCAAGACCGGCCCGGACTACGTCCAGGGCGCCAAGGGCGTCGACGGCGGCGCCGTCCGGCTGGTCAACACCTACGCCTAACCCTCATCGAGTGCTCCGTAACTGCCGTTTTGAACGCTTTGAACGGCAGTTACGGAGCACTCGATCTGTTCAAACCTCCAGCAGGCTGAAGACGCCGCCCTGCGGATCCTTAAGGGTGGCGATGGTGCCGGCTTCCTCGACCTCGTCCGGTTCGATCAGCACGACGCCGCCCGCGGCCACCGCAGCCTGCACCGCCGCTGCGACGTCGGAGACACCGAAGTAGACCTGCCATCCCGGCTCGAGGGTGTCCTGCGCGTCGCCGGGAACCCGGGCGATGCCGGCCACCTCGGTTCCGCCCACCATGAGCGTGGTGTAGGTGCCGCCGTCGTCCTGGGGGTATTCGGTCACGTCGTGCCCGAAGAGCTGTTGGAAGAAGCCGACGGCGGCCTGCGGCTCGGGGGTCAGCAGCTCAGCCCATGCCAGGGTGCCCGCCTCCTGGCTCCGGCCGGCTCCGACGTGGCTGCCGGCCTGCCACGCCCCGGTGGTTCCGCCGCCGGGCGGGGCGAAGAAGACCATCACGCCGGTGTCACCGATCTCCTCGGGGCCGAATTCAAGGTGCCCGGGGGAATGGGCCAGTTCGGCGGCCAGGTCCCGGGCGTCGTCGACCGCGAAATACACGTTCCACCGGCCCGGTTCGGCCGCGGCTTCCTGCTGGGGGTTCTGCGGCGCGAGCACGGTAACCAGGTCCTCGCCCAGGAAGGCTTTCGCGTAGCTGCGTCCGTCCGGGGTAGGCAGGTCTTCATACCGCCAGCCGAAAACCCCCGCGTAAAAGGCCTTCGCCGCCTCCACGTCGCGGGTCTGGAGGTCCGTCCAGCAGAGCTCGCCCTCGGCGAATCCTTTGCGCATAGTCATGGCAGTCCTTCCGGGCATCGGTGGCGCGTCCGGGAAAATCCGGCACGAACAACGTAGCCCGGCGCCCCGCCGGTGACAACTGCGCCGGCACATCACAGCGAAGCGCGGCCAGGCGGCCGGCTGCGGAAACGGAACGCTGCGGGCACAAGAAAGGCCGCCGGCCACACTTGTTACAGGTGTGGCCGGCGGCCCGAAAATCTTTGGCTGGCACCGCGGTGCCGGAAGGATCCCCCGGAGAGAACTGCCGGGAGGAAGCGTCGACTAACCTATGCGACGGGAATCAACCTCGTCGTCGTCGTCTTCCACATCGTCCGCGTACTTATCCACATACGCTGAATAATCCGGTTCGACCGGGTCATCCGCGAAGTGGCTCGTGGCACGACTTCCCGGGCCCGTGAGCTCGCGCTGAAGGGCCGAATAGTCAGTGTTCGGGGAGTAGTACTTGATGTCCCGAGCCTGCTTGGTAGCTTTTGCCTTTTGACGGCCGCGCCCCATGGCGTGACCCCCTTTTGTACTTGGACCGGAGGTGGTCACCTTTTGGCGATCGGTGAGGCCCCGGAATGTTTGGTCAATTTGTCGTACACCTAGATTACATGCTTTCGGCGCCAACTGCTCGCCGGCCCGCCCCCTGTGGACAGTGTGGCGCGTCCCGCAACGGTGGCCGAAGCCACCGGCGCATGCGCGGTGCCGCGCATCTTCGATAGAGTTTCGTGATGTGCGCCCAGAAAAGGGCCGCCGCGCCGGGCCTCCAGCCACGGCAAAGACGCACGGAAGTGGTGAATTTCTCAGTGACTGAAGAGAATCCAAGGAACGACGCCGGGTCCATCCCGCCGCCGCCCTCGAGGCCGCCGACGTCCGCCCTGCCCGTCATTACTGCCGATCCTGCGCGGCGCACGAATCCCTCGGCGGCACCCGCAGCGGCTAAACCAGCGCGCCCGGCGCTTGCCGAGACCACGTTCGCCGGCACCCAGAAAGCGCTCTCACGCACCAAGAAAGCTCTCTCGCGGCGGGCACGCCCCCTGGTCCGCCGGATCCGCCGGCAGGGGCCAAAGCGGCTCGGTGCGGCCGCGGCCGTCCTCGTGGTGCTTGCGCTGCTGGTCTGGTGGGCTGTGACCGCATTTGCCGGCAGCGGCCAGGCCTCCGCGGAAAACGACAGCCCGGCCCCCGCAGCTTCGTCGGCGTCCGCCCCGGCCAGCCGCGGAGCTTTGCCGCTGGAAGGCGTCAGCCCCTTGGACTTCCAGTTGCGGGACTGCTTCCAGGACTTCGACCCGGATGCGCAACAGTCCACGGTCGTGGATTGCGCCAGCGGCCACTCGGCGCAGCTGGTTGCCGTTGAAAAATACGGGTCAAATGACTCGTACCCCGGCCGGGACCAGCTCAAGCAGAAAGCACGCGATGCCTGCAAGACGGCTCCGCTCACGGCTAAGGCCGGCGACTACGACCTGAGCTACAAGCTGGCCTACCCGAGCCCGCGCAGCTGGGAGATGGGCGACCGACGGGTCGACTGCTACGCCGTGACGAACACCGGAAACGTCATCAAAGAGTCCCTGCTGCCCTAGCCTTGCCCCGGCTAAGTACACTGGCAAGGCGCACGGCTCTGGCCCACCGGCAGGGTGCTCAGCGCCACTGGCAGCCGGGACGGGACCCGGGCTGCCGGTGGCACTGAGCGCACCCGGTCCGGCGGCTACTCCTTGCGCCTGACTGAGAGCCCGCTGCCGGTGGACGCGCCGCCGTCGGGCCGGGCCGTGGCCTCGGGCCCGCCCATGGTGAGTTCCATCAGGTCCGGCGCAGTGTCCACCACAACCGTGTCACCGTCGGAGATCTCGCCAGCCAGGATGGCCCGTGCCAGCCGGTCGCCGATCTCGCGTTGCACCAGCCGGCGAAGCGGACGTGCGCCGTACGCGGGATCGAAGCCCGTGACGGCGAGCCAGGCGCGGGCGCCCTCGGTCACCTCGAGATTGAGCCGGCGGCCCTTGAGCCGCTCGCCCAGCTCCTTGACCTGGAGCTCCACGATCCGGGACAACTCCTCCACGCTCAGCGGGTCGAACAGCACCACCTCATCCAGCCGGTTCAGGAACTCCGGCTTGAAGGAGGCATGCACGGTCGCCATGACGGCATCCTTCTTGGCTGCGGCATCAAGGTTGGGGTCCACCAGGAACTGGCTGCCCAGGTTCGAGGTGAGCACCAGGATCACGTTGCGGAAGTCCACGGTGCGGCCCTGACCGTCGGTGAGGCGGCCGTCGTCGAGCACCTGCAGGAGGATGTCGAAGACCTCCGGATGGGCCTTTTCCACTTCATCGAGCAGCAGCACCGAGTACGGGCGCCGGCGGACGGCCTCGGTCAACTGGCCGCCCTCCTCATAGCCGACGTAGCCGGGGGGCGCCCCGACAAGGCGGGCCACGGAATGCTTCTCCGAGTATTCGGACATGTCGATCCGCACCATCGCGCGCTCGTCGTCGAACAGGAAGTCGGCAAGGGACTTCGCGAGCTCGGTCTTGCCGACGCCGGTGGGGCCGAGGAACAGGAAGGAGCCGGTGGGCCGGTTGGGGTCGCTGATCCCGGCGCGGGCGCGGCGCACGGCGTCGGAGACCGCGGCGACGGCTTTGGTCTGGCCGATGAGCCGCTCCCCCAGGACGTGTTCCATGTTCAGCAACTTCTGGCTTTCGCCCTGCAGCATGCGCCCCGCCGGGATGCCGGTCCAGGCCGAAATCACCTCGGCGATGTCGTCCGCGGTGACCTCGTCGGCCACCATCTGCCCGGATTTGTCGGACACGGCCGCTTCGGCCTCGGCGGCGGCTTTGAGTTCACGCTCCAGGGCCGGGATCTCGCCGTAGAGGATTCTGGACGCCGTCTCGAGGTCGCCCTCGCGCTCGGCTTTTTCCTCCGTGGACCGCAGCTCGTCGAGCTTGGCGCGCAGGTCGCCCGCCCGGTTCAGGCCGGCTTTCTCGGCCTCCCAGCGGGCGTTCAGGGCCGCGAGCTCTTCCTTCTTGTCCGCCATGTCCGCGCGCAGGGCCGCAAGCCGTTCCACGGAGGCGGGATCGGCCTCGCCGGCCAGGGCCAGTTCCTCCATGGTCAGTCGGTCCACCTGGCGGCGCAGCTGGTCGATCTCCTCCGGCGCGGAGTCGATCTCCATCCGCAACCTGGACGCGGCCTCGTCCACAAGGTCGATCGCCTTGTCCGGCAGCTGCCGGCCCGAGATGTACCGGTTGGAGAGGGTGGCGGCAGCCACGAGGGCGGAGTCGGAGATGGAGACCTTGTGGTGGGCCTCGTAGCGTTCCTTGAGGCCGCGCAGAATGCCGATGGTGTCCTCCACGCTCGGCTCGCCGACGTAGACCTGTTGGAACCGGCGTTCCAGGGCCGGGTCCTTTTCGATGTTCTCGCGGTACTCATCCAGCGTGGTCGCACCAATCAGCCGCAGCTCGCCGCGGGCCAGCATGGGCTTGAGCATGTTGCCGGCGTCCATGGAGCTGTCGCCGGTGGCGCCCGCCCCGACGACGGTGTGGAGCTCGTCGATGAACGTGACGATCTGCCCCTCGGAGCCCTTGATTTCCTCCAGGACGGCCTTGAGCCGTTCCTCGAATTCACCGCGGTACTTTGCTCCGGCCACCATCGAGGCGAGGTCCAGGGCGATCAGGGTCTTGCCGCGCAGGCTTTCGGGGACGTCGCCCGCCACGATCCGCTGGGCAAGTCCTTCGACGACGGCGGTCTTGCCGACGCCGGGTTCGCCGATGATCACGGGGTTGTTCTTGGTCCGGCGGCTCAGCACCTGGATGATGCGGCGGATCTCGGCGTCGCGGCCGATCACCGGGTCCAGCTTGCCCGAGCGGGCGACCGCGGTGAGGTCCGTGCCGTATTTCTCCAACGCCTGGAAGGTGTTTTCGGGGTCGGCGTTGTCCACCTTGCGGTCGCCGCGAACGCCCGGCAGGGCGGCGAGCAGCGCCTCGTGCGAAGCGCCGGAGTCGCGCATCAGCTTGCCGACGGCGTCGCTTCCGGACGCGAGCCCCAGCAGCAGGTGCTCGGTGGAGACGAAGGAATCGCCAAGCCGCTCGGCCTCGTTCTGGGCGTTCTTGATGGCCTGCAGGGCGGTGCGGGACAGCTGCGGCTGCTGCACGGAGCTGCCGGAAGTGGACGGAAGGGCCTTAATGGCACTGCTGGCCTGGACGCTGACGGAATCCGGGTCCGTCCCGGTGGCGCGGAGGAGCGCGACGGCGACACCCTCGCGCTGGTCCATGAGCGCCTTGAGCAGGTGAGCGGGCTCGAGCTGCGGATTGCCCGCGGTCGAGGCGTTCATGGCAGCCGCTGCGAGGGCCTCCTGGCTCTTGGTGGTGAATTTGGCGTCCAACGAGGGCTCCTTCCGGAATGGTCTTGCTGTCAAAGTTGAGTCTACATCGCTCAACTTTAATATGGGGGAGGCTGGCTCCATGTTTGCCGACAGCGAAACGCCTGTCTAGAGGCCGACCGCCCGCGGCCCCTGGGAGCCGCCCCCGTACGTCCGTCACGCAACCCGGCCGCGGACCTCCGCCGCACCCCGCCGCGGGACATGCCCTCCCCCCGCGCCCGAAGAGTGGACATAATGCCACTATGCCCAGCGCCCGGGACCAAGACTGGACATGTCCCCTCGGCCCGGACTCGAACAATGAGCATGCCCCCTCGGTTCAAGGCCAACAATGAGCATGCCCCTTCGGTTCGAGGCCAACAATGAGCATGTCCGGCGGACGTCAGCCCGCACGGCCCGCGTGAATGACTTAACGTTGCTTAACGATCGGCGGGCTCCTTACTGTAACTGGGGTCACATCAAAACGAACCGACGCGAAGGAGGGCCGGACATGCACGAACACGCCACAAGCGCCACCGTGGACGGCCCCGTGCCGCCGGTTTCGGCCGCCGCCGTGGCCCGTGCCGCAGGGGTCTCCTCGGCTGCGGTCTCCTACGTCCTCAACGGCAAGGGCGGCGTCTCGCCGGAGACCCGGCGCCACATCATCCACGTGGCGAACGAGCTCGGCTTCAGGCCTCGTAAGCCGTCGCAGTCAACCGACCCGCAGCGGACCCGGGTCATCGGGCTGATCCTGCCGAACATCATCAATCCGATGTTTCCACGCTGGGCGCAGGGGGTCATTACGGCCGCGGCGGAGTCCGGCTACGAGGTGTTCGTCGCCACCACCCAGGACGATCCGGAGGTGCTGGCCCAGGTCACCTCGACGCTCGCGCACCGCAACGTCGATGGCATCATCCTGGCCGCCTCACTCCGGGACGACGCCACCGCGCTCCGCACCCTGAGGGCGGCCCGGATCCCCTACGTGTGCCTGTCCCGCCGGGCAGACTTCCTCGATTCGGATTTCGTCGGGATCGACGACGACGCCGCAGCCACCACGCTGATGCAGCACATGCTCAGCCACGGCTTCACCGAAATCGCCACCGTGATCGGACCCCGGTTCTCAACGGCCTCCCTGGCCCGCGAACAGGCGTTTGTCCGCACCGCCGCCGCTGCGGGCATCACGATCAGCGGCGACCGGAAGATCAGCACCAGGGTCAACAACGAGGGCGGCCGGCTGGCGGCGGAGCGGCTCTTCTCCGCCGGAACGCCGCCGCAGGCCGTGGTGTGCGGCAGCGACGAGCTTGCCATCGGCGTCATGGAATACGCCTTGTCGCGCGGCCTGCGCATCCCGGACGACGTTGCCGTCGCCGGCTGTGACGGGCTGCCGCACAGCCGCTCCGGGCTGATCAACCTGACCAGCATTGTCCAACCGCAGCAGGAAATGGCCAACGAGGCGTTCGCCATGCTGCTCAAACGCATCGATTCCCCGTCCGCCACCTACACCTCGAAAGTGTGCCGGCACCGCCTGCATGTCGGGCGGACGTGCGGCTGCACGCCCCCGGACAGCTGAGGCCAGGCGCCGCACGCACGCCGGCCCGTCCGCGGCCGGCCCTACACGTTCCCGAGACCCTGACGAGCCATGCGCCGCGCGCACCGCCGCGCCCGCGTACCTCCCGTTTGCCCTTTTCCGCATGCCCGACCTGACCACCTATCCCGCCAACGAGCCAAGGACCCCGCCCCATGTCAGTTGTATCCGCAACAAAGAAGATGCGCACACCGCAGGAAATCAACGGCGTGATCTTACGCCGCGTCATGCCGCTGCTGATCGGCGCCTACATCATGGCCTTCCTGGACCGCACCAACATCGGTATGGCCAAGGACCGGCTGGAGATCGACCTCGGCATCTCGGCAACCGCGTACGGCATCGGCGCCGGGCTGTTCTTCCTGACCTACGCCCTGTCCGAAATTCCGTCCAACCTGATCATGCACAAGGTCGGCGCCCGGTTCTGGATCATGCGGATCATGATCACGTGGGGCATCATCTCCGCCGGCATGGCCTTCGTCCAGGGCGAATGGTCCTTCTACATCATGCGGATGCTGCTCGGCGTGGCCGAGGCCGGACTCTTCCCGGGCGTCATGTACTTCCTGACGCAGTGGTTCATGGTCAAGGACCGCGCCAAGGCCAACGGAATGTTCCTGCTCGGCGTCTCCATCGCCAACATTGTCGGAGCCCCGCTGGGCGGGCTGCTGCTGACCCTTGACGGGCTCGGCGGCCTGCACGGCTGGCAGTGGATGTTCCTCGTCGAAGGGCTCCCGGCCTGCGTCCTCGCCTACGTCGTCTGGAAGAAGCTCCCGGACCGCCCCAGCATGGCGACGTTCCTCACCGCCGAGGAAGCCGCCGATCTCGAGGCCCGCATCGCCGCCGAGGAGACCGCCGGCGCCGAGGCCTCCGGCAACCACCGACTCCGGGATGTCCTGAAGGACAAGCAGATCCTCCTCGTCGTCGGCGTCTACTTCACCCACCAGATCGCCGTCTACGCCCTGTCCTACTTCCTGCCCTCCATCATCGGCACCTACGGCAAGCTCAGCCCGCTCCAGATCGGCCTGCTGACGGCCATCCCCTGGATCTTCTCGGCCGCCGGCGCCCTGCTGGTCCCCCGCTTCGCCACCGACGGCCGCCGCTCCCGGATGCTGGTCACCGGCACCATGACCGGCATCGTCGCCGGCTTCGCCCTCGGCGCCGTCGGCGGGCCGCTGCTGGGCATGATCGGCTTCTGCCTCGCCGCCTTCAATTTCTTCGCCCTGCAGCCGATCCTCTTCACCTACCCGGCCACCCGCCTCAGCGGCGCCGCCCTCGCCGGCGGCATCGCCTTCGTCAACACCATCGGCCTCTGCGGCGGCTTCCTGGGCCCCTACGTCATGGGCTTCATGCAGGACGCCACCGGCTCCAAGCTCTCCGGGCTGTGGTTCATCGTGGGCATGTGCGTCATCGGCGCGCTGCTGTCCCTGCTGCTCAAGCGCGGCGCGGAGAAGCCCGCGCTTGTCCCGGCCGCCCACTGACCCACTGCTCCCACCGCCCGTTCCGGATGTGCCCCGCCGCGCGTTCGGAACGGGTCCGCACGCCATCTCACTGCAAGGACCACTCATGGATTTCACCGCCAAGCGCGTTCTCGTCACCGCCGGAGCCAACGGCATCGGCCTGGCCATCGCCAGCAAGTTCCGGGAACTCGGCGCCACCGTCTTCGTCACCGACATTGACCCCGACGCCGTCGAGAAGGCCCGCGTCAACGGGCTCCTCGCCGCGGTCAGCGACGTCTCGGAGGAGGGCCAGGTCCGCGAACTCATGGACACCATCCGGGACGAAATGGGCGGCCTCGACGTCCTCGTCAACAACGCCGGGATCGCCGGGCCCACTGGGCCCCTGGAATCCCTCGACGCCGGGGCGTGGAAGGCAACCTTCGACGTCAACATCCATGGCCAGTTTTTCTGCATCAAGCATGCCCTGCCCCTGCTGCGCGCGGGCAGCGGCGCCTCTATCGTGAACCTGTCCTCGGCCGCCGGTCGGCTGGGCATGGCGGGCCGCAGCGCCTATTCGGCGTCGAAATGGGCCGTCGTCGGGCTGACCAAGACCCTCGCGATCGAACTCGGCCCGGACGGCATCCGCGTCAACGCCATCTGCCCCGGCGCCGTCAACGGCCCCCGCATCGACTCCGTCATCGCCGCCAAGGCCCGGATGCTGGCGCTGCCGGCGGACGAGGTGTCCGCGCTGTATAACAACCAGTCCTCGCTGGGCCGCCTGATCGAGGCCGAGGACATCGCCAACATGGCCGTCTTCGTGGCCAGCGACATGGCCCGCAACGTCAACGGCCAGGCTCTCGCCGTGGACGGCAACACCGAAAAACTCTACTGACCTGAACTGAACTGCCTGGGGATCCGGTCCGTCCCAAGCGGCCGCCCCTCCCCGCACCCACCCTGCCCCACCAAGGAGACATTCCCATGGCTGCTGCCCGCAAGGTCATCATCACCAGCGCCGTCACCGGCGCCATCCACACCCCGTCCATGTCCCCGCACCTGCCTGTCTCTCCCGACGAGATCGCCGACGCCGCGATCGGCGCCGCCGAGGCAGGCGCCGCGATCGTGCACATGCACGCCCGCGACCCCAAGGACGGCCGCCCCTCCCAGGACCCGGAGCACTTCGCCCCGATCCTGGACAAACTCAAGCGCAACACCGACGCCGTCATCAACATCACCACGGGCGGCTCGCCGCACATGAGCGTCGAGGAGCGGATGCAGCCGGCGGCGCTGTTCAAACCGGAGCTTGCCTCACTCAACATGGGCTCGATGAACTTCGGGCTGTACCCGATGCTGGACCGCTTCACCGAGTTCGGCCACGAGTGGGAGCGCGAAGGGCTCGAAAAGAGCCGCGACCTCGTCTTCAAAAACACCTTCCAGGACATCGAGACCATCTTAGGGCTCGGCAACCAGAACGGCACCCGCTTCGAGTTCGAGTGCTACGACATCTCGCACCTGAACAACCTCGCGCACTTCCATGGCCGGGGCCTGGCCCGGGGTCCGCTGTTCGTGCAGTCGGTGTTCGGCCTGCTCGGCGGCATCGGCGCGCACCCCGAGGACCTCATGCACATGCGCCGCACGGCGGATCGGCTGCTCGGCGAGCACTACGAGTGGTCCATCCTGGGCGCGGGCAAAAACCAGATGCCGCTCGCCACGATCGGCGCCGCCATGGGCTCCCACGTCCGGGTGGGCCTGGAGGATTCCCTGTGGATCGGTCCCGGCCAGCTCGCCGCGTCCAATGCCGAACAGGTCACCCGGATCCGCACCATCCTGGAAGCCCTCAACTTTGAGGTCGCCACCCCCGACGAGGCGCGGCAGATGCTGCAGCTCAAGGGCCGGGAAAACGTGGGGTTCTGAGCCGATGAGCATCCTGGTGGCCCCGGACAGTTTCAAGGGCACCTTCACGGCTGCCGAGGTGGCCGGGCACATCGCGGCCGGCATCCGGTCCGCCGGCGGGTCGGCCAACGAGCTGCCCGTGGCCGACGGCGGCGAGGGCACCTTCGAGGCCCTGGCCCGCGGGCTGGACGCCCGGCCCGTCCGGGTCACCACGATCGGGCCGTGGGGCGAACCCGTCGACGCGGCGATCGGGCTGACCGCCGACGATACCGCCGTCGTCGAACTGGCCGCCGCGAGCGGCCTGAACCTGCCCTCCGCCGGCGAACGGGACCCCTTCGCGGCCAGCACCTACGGCACCGGCGTCCTGATTGCGGAGGCCGCCCGGCACGGCGCACGCCGCATCGTGGTGGCGGCAGGGGGCTCGGCCACTACCGACGGCGGGGCCGGCGCCATCGCCGCGATCGAGGAACACGGCGGGCTCCGCGGCGCCGAGCTGGTGATCCTGAGCGATGTCACGACGCGTTTTTCCGAGGCCGCACGTGTGTTCGGGCCGCAGAAGGGTGCCGGGCCGGCCGCCGTCGAGCTGCTGACGCGCAGACTTGAGCTGCTCGCGGAATCGCTTGTCCGGGACTTCGGCCGGGATCCCCGCCTGGTGGACCGGACCGGGGCGGCCGGCGGCTTCTCCGGCGGAATGTGGGCCTGCTACGGCGCCCGCCTGGTGTCAGGGGCGGACTACGTCCTGGATTTGCTGGGCTTCGACGCGCAACTGGCCGCCAGCAGCGCGGTGGTGGTCGGCGAGGGCCGGCTGGATTCCCAGACCGGCCAGGGGAAGATCATCGGTGCCATCCTGGCCCGCGCCGGCACCAAACCGGTGTACGCGGTGGTGGGATCGGTGGATCCGGACCTCGGCGACTACGCAGACAGCTTCGCCCGCATCATCGTGGCCGGGGATCCGGCAGCCATGCACGCGGCGGGGGCCGAACTGGCCCGGGCGGCTTCGGCGACTTGCCCTGCTGCTCCCGCGGGACATGTCCCTCGCTGCCACGACCTGACCATGGGACATGCCCTCCTTTGGCCCGCACGGTTGGCTAAGAACTGGACATGTCCCCCGCTGCCACGTGTGACCACCGGACATGCCCTCCCCCGGACCGCACCAGTGGACATACTCCCCTTGTGCCCATCCACAGACCTGAAGACCGGACATGTCCCTCGCTGCCGGACGCGACCATGGGACATGCCCGGGCCCGCACGGTTGGCTCAGGACTGGACATGTCCCCCGGTGGGAACTGGTGCAGGTCACCTCCGTGAAACCCGGCTTGGCGGGGCTCGGCGGGGCGAACCAGGGCCCGGCTCGTAAGGTCCGGCGCGTATGCACCCGGCCCGTAAGGAGCGGCCCGAAAGGCTTGGTTCGGAAGGAGTGGTCCGGCGGCCGGGTCCCCCAAGGAGCCGGCCACCGAACCAAACACTCCCACCCCCAAAGCTTGTCACAGGTTTGACAAGATTGTCACACGCCGCTCCGGGCCGTGCCGAAGCCCATCGGTATTGTGGAATCCATGAATGAGACGACGGCACCGCAGAATCCCGAGCACCGGAGTATCTTCCTTGACAAAGCGCACCCCGCTGCCTGGCGCGCACTCAACGGTCTGGGCCTGAAAGCAAAGGAAGCCGCCACCGAGGCCGGGCTGGACGACACGCTGATCGAGCTGCTCAACGTCCGCATTTCGCAGATCAACGGCTGCGCCTATTGCCTGGACATGCACGTCTGCGATGCCGTCAAGAACGGCGAGTCGGCCCAGCGCCTTGCCGTCCTCCCCGCGTGGCGCGACACTACGCTGTTCTCCGAAAAGGAACGCGCAGCCCTGATGCTGGCCGAGGCCATCACCACTATCTCTGACGCCCAGACCCGCGACCGCGAAGGCGCACAGGCCAGGCGACACCTGACGGCCGAAGAATTTTCCGCCGTCAGCTGGCTGGCGATCACGATGAACGCGTTCAACCGGGTTTCCATCGTCAGCCAGCACCCGGTCCGCGCCGCCCGCGGCTAACCCGCCCCGGTCCGCGCCGCCCGCGGCTAGCCAGCCGAAAACGCGCCCCGCGGCTAACCCGGGCCCGGTCCGCACAGCTGCCCGCACCAGGATCCCCCGGTCGGCGGACGGCTGACCGCGACGCCACGGGCATCAATAGTGTGTGGCTGGCAAGCAACGAACCGTAGCCACAACTGGCGCGCAGTCGTAAGCTCGAAAAGTGGGGCGGAGCCGCGGTCACCGAGGGAGCACTGCCATGAAGTGGGTCAGGCCGGGTCACCCGGAATACGACGAAACACGACGACTCTTCAACGCGATGATCGACCGCCATCCGGCCGTCATTGCCCCGTGCGCCGATCCGGAAGGGGTCGCCGAGGCGTTGGCGTATGCGCGGACACATGGCCTCGAAGTCGCCGTCCGGGCCGGCGGCCATTCCGTGGCCGGCATGTCCATGAACGACGGCGGCCTTGTGATCGATGTTCGTCCGATGAAGTCCGTCCGGGTGGACCCGGAGGCCCGCACTGCCACGGTGGGCGCTGGCCTCACCTGCGGCGAGTTTGACCGCGCCACCCAGGAATACGGCCTCGCCATCACGGGCGGGCGGGTCTCCACGACGGGTCTCGCCGGTTTCACGCTCGGGGGCGGGTCCGGCTGGCTTGAGCGCGCCTTCGGCTTCGCCTGCGACGACCTCGTCTCCGTGGATCTGGTCACGGCCACCGGCGAGCAGGTGACGGCCAGCGCCCAGGAGAATCCCGAACTCTTCTGGGCCCTGCATGGGGGCGGCGGGAACTTCGGCGTCACCACCTCGTTTACGTTCGGCCTGCACCAGCTGGGGCCAAAGGTGCATGCCGGGGTGCTGATGTGGCCGGGGGACGCAGCCCCGGAACTCAGCCGCGGATACCGGGACCTGGCCGTCGCGGCTCCCAACGAAGAGTCCGCCACCCTCATCTACGGGATTGCACCGGCGGAACCCTTCGTGCCCGCGGACATGGTGGGCAAGATGGCGGTGTACGTCGTGTATGTCTTCGCCGGGGATGCCGAGGAAGGCAAAGAACATGCCAAGGCATACCGGGAACTGGGCCCTGTTGTGGACCTGGTGGAAGATACCGGCTACGCAGACTTCCAGTGTTCCCTGGACGACCCGCCGGGTAAGTACAACTACTGGAGCGCCGACTATCACGACGAACTCTCCGACGACGCCCTGGACGTCATCATCGACTCGGCCCGGAATCTTCCGGGACCAAGCTCCCAGCAACTGATCGCCCATTGGGGCGGGGCGGTGAGCGGGCCGGCCGCCGCGGCGACCCCGCTGCTGAACCGGACCGCCAGCTGGGTGAGCCACCCGTTCGGCCTGGGCGACACGCCGCAGGGCGGGCAGGACGCAAAGGCGTGGGTCAAACGCTTCCGCCAGGACATCTCCCCCTACGCGACCGGAGGCGTCTGGCTGAACTTCATCGGCGACGAAGGCCAAGCCCGGATCCGCGCGGCCTACGGCGACGAAAACTACAACCGGCTGGCACAGGTGAAACGCGAGTTTGATCCCGGGAACGTTTTCCGCGGCAACCAGAACATCCGCCCCGCCTTCGCGGTATGACCCGACGGCGGCGGACTCCTGACGCGGTGTGACCCCGGCGGCGGACTCCCGACGGCGGCGCGCGCCGGGCGCCCGCGCCCGCGCCGGCGCCAGCAGTCTGGGCCGCACGCCCACGGTCGGGGCTAGACTGCCACCATGGCCGTCTACGTCGATCCGCCGCTCTGGCCTGCCCACGGAACCCGCTTTTCCCACCTCGTCTCGGACACGTCGCTCGCGGAACTGCACGCCTTCGCCGCGGCCGCCGGCATCCCCGAGCGAGCGTTCGACGGCGACCACTACGACGTCGCCGAGGCCCGGTACGAGGCCTTGGTGGCGGCCGGCGCCATCCCTGTGGAGGGCCGGGTCCTCGTCCGAAAATTGATCGCCAGCGGGTTGCGGATCCCGGCCCGCCGCCGCGGCAAGGCCCTCCGGGTCCCGCTCCTGAACCGCTGGAACGAGGCGTTGCCGGGCCACGACGCCCTCTTCCTGGACCTGCTGGACCGCTGGGGCGAGCAACACCGGAAATACCACGGCCGCACCCATCTGCTGGCGGTGCTGGAGGCCCTGGACCTGCTGTGCGATCCGGCCGATCCGCCCCGCACCGTGCTGCTGGCCGCCTGGTTCCACGACGCCGTCTACCGCGGCGTGGCAGGCCAGGACGAGGAAGAGTCGGCGCGGCTGGCCGAGGACCGGCTCCGGAATGCCGGCCTCCCGGCCGCCGAGGTGGACGAAGTGGTGCGCCTGGTGCTGCTGACCGCGGACCACTGTCCGGAGCCCGGAGACGACGACGGCGCCCTGCTCAGCGACGCCGACCTCTCCGTCCTCGGCGGGGAACCCGATGCCTACGCCCGCTACCTCGCCGCCGTCAGGGAAGATTTCGCCCACATCGGCGACGCCGACTTCGCCGCCGGCCGCGCCGCCGTCGTCCGCCAGCTGCTGCAGCTTGATCCGCTCTTCCACACCGGCCGTGGCCGGACACTGTGGCTGGACGCCGCCCGCCGGAACCTGCAGGGCGAACTCGCGTGAGCGGTGTCCCGGCCGCCCACCGGCAGCCGGCGGCTCAGGCGGCCACGCTGAGGTGATTCGCCAGCCGATCGAACGACTCGCGCCACCCTTCGCCATGACGGTCGCGGCTGGCCGCGGAGTCAAACGGCCCCTGGGTGAAGGTCATCTGCGTGCCGCCGTCGATCTCCTCCAAGCGGATCGTCACCTCGGTCTCGAAGCCGCGGGTGCCGTCCAGCCTGTCCCAGGCATGGGTGAACATCAACAGGTGCGGCGGTTCAACATCGGTATGCACGCCGCTCCACCAGAATTGCTGCCCGGTACTGTCCTGGATCATGCAGGCGCGGTACAGGCCGCCGACTTCGAGGTCCGTGTCGACGCTCTCACGCGGGACATGGAAGCCGCGCGGACCCCACCACTGCGGAGCCTGGTCCGGGTCCGTCAACGCCGACCACACGCCCTGGATGGGTGCCCTGAACTCGCGGACAATGACCAGCATGAGGTCCGTGTCGCCGGATGCCGGTTGGCTCATGGTCCTCTCCCTCGGATTGCTTGAACTGACAGGCGAAATGCCCCTGCCCGCTGGCCGCGCTGGCGCTGCCGGCGCCTAGCGCCGGCCGGGGCTGTAGGCGGTCACATACGGGGTGTTGCTCGGGATGATCTGTTTGCCGAGCGGCATCAGCGAGATGGGGATGAGCTTGAGGTTGGCGATCGCCAGCGGGATGCCGATAATCGTGATGGCCATGGCGAAGGCCGTGACGACGTGCGCGATCGCGATCCAGATGCCCGCCACAAGCAGCCAGATGACGTTTCCCACCAGGGTAAATATGCCGTTTCCGCCGGGCTTGTCCACCACCATGCGGCCGAAGGGCCACAAGGCATAGGACGCGATGCGGAACGAGGCCAGGCCCCACGGGATGGTGACGACCAGCAGGCAGCAGACGACGCCGGCCAGGAAATATCCAAGGGCCAGCCACAGGCCGCCGAAGAGCAGCCAGATGATGTTCAGGAGTGTCTTCATGGATTCATTCTCGCCCGTAGGAGTGACATTCGGATCAGTGGCTTACCCGGAAAAATCCCTGACTTTCGCGCCCGGCCCCGGAGAGGTTCCCCCGAGACGGGGTGAGGGGCGCCCGGTCCCGGATTGGGCACCCCTCTTCGGCGCTTAGGTATCGGCCTGCTTGACCATGGCGGCCTCAACGTTGATCTTGACCTTGTCGCTGACCAGCAGGCCGCCCGCTTCGAGGGCGGCGTTCCACGTCAGGCCGAACTCTTTCCGGCTGATGTCCGCTTCGGCACTGAATCCGGCCCGCGTGGCGCCGAAGGGGTCCACCGCCACGCCGGTGTATTCGACTTCGAGCTCCACGGGCTTGGTGACGCCACGGATGGTGAGCTCGCCGGTGAGCACATAGTCTTCCCCGTCGCCCCGGATCCCGGTGGCCCGAAAAGTCATGTCGGGGAACTGCTCAACGTCGAAGAAGTCCGGGCCGCGGACATGGCCATCGCGGTTGGCGTCGCCCGAATCGAAGCTGGCGGTCTTGACCGTGGCGTGCAGGCTTGCGTCCGCCAGTGACTCGCGCACCCTTGCCTCGGCGGAGGCCTCGTTGAACCGGCCGCGGACCTTGCTGATGCCCGCGTGCCGGACGCTGAAGCCGATTTCGCTGTGGGACATGTCCAGTGTCCACACTCCGGGGGTCAAACCTTCGGGCAGAGTCACAACGGTCTCCTTCGAGCAGTGGCGGGCCTGTCCCGCCGGGGCGGTCGGGGTATTCCCCACTTTGCATGCTAACGAGGAAGCACGTCCCGGGCTAGGTCCCACCGGCCCTGACGCAGGACACGCGGCACGCCAGCGGCCACGCCGGTGCGCGGCGTCGGGATTTCCGACGGCGGATTCAGCCAACCGGGGCCGCCGCGTTCTCTGGCCTTCGCTCCACGGCCGGGTTACTCTGGCCTATAAATGCCGGGCAATCACCGAATTTCGCAGAACTATTCGCACAGTCCTGATCAACCCAATGATGTGAGGAATCGTGGCCGGGTCCCTGGGGAAACGTGGCAAGGCGGGTATCGGCGCTTGCTTGCTGAGCCTGGGTCTGCTGCTTTCCGCCTGCCAGCCCGGGCCGCCGGAACCCTCACCGCGCCCGAGCTCCGGCACGCCGTCGTCCCCCGCACCGTCGTCCCCACCGCCGTCCACCGCGCCGCCGTCGTCGTCTGCCGCGCCTTCGGCGGGCGAGCCCGTACATTTCACCGCCCAAGGTGACATCGGCGTCGGCTCGGGCGCCAAAAAAGTGCTCGACGCCGTTGCCGGCCTCAAGCCCCACCTGAACCTCGCCCTGGGCGACTTCGCGTACAAGGCCGGACTCGAACAGGAGTTCTGCGACATGGTCACCGCCCGTCTCGGCGAGAACTTCCCGTACCAGTTGGTGACCGGGAACCACGAGAGTGATGGCCGGGATGGCGACATCGAGAAATACGTCCAGTGCCTGCCCAATAAGATGCCCGGGCTCCAGGGCGAATACGGCGTCCAATGGCGCCTGGATGTCCCCGAGCAGAATCCGGTGGTCCGCTTCATCATGGTTTCCCCCGGCATCGACTTCCGGGGCGGAGAACCGCTGGACTACTCAAGGGGCAGCGAACGCTGGCGCTGGACCGCGGACGCCATTGACGAGGCCAAATCGCAGAACATCCCCTGGACGGTGGTGGGCATGCATACCCCGTGCCTGAGCGTCGGCAACTACGACTGCCAGGCGGGGCAGGACTTCACGAACATGCTGATCGAAAAGCAGGTGGACCTGGTCCTGTCCGGCCACGACCACGTCTATCAGCGGACGCATCAACTGGCCACGGGGGGAGGCTGCACGGAACTCGTTCCCGCGACCTTCACCTCCGGGTGCCTGGCCGATACCGATGGGACCATGGCCCAGGGCTCGGGGACGGTGTTCGCCACCGTCGGCGTTGGCGGCGTCGGACTCTACAATGTCAGATCCGAGGATCCGGAGATGCGTTACTTCGCCAGTACATCCGGAAAGAACCAGGACCCGGCTTTTGGGACCCTGGATGTCACGGCGACGGCGGATGAACTGGCCGCCCGGTTCATTCCCGCCGACGGCTACAGCTTCTCGGATTCCTTTACCCTCCGCCGGTAAGCCGCCGGACGCGCCCACGAGGGCTCAGGCCGGCACCCAGATGCTGACCCAGTCCAGGTAGACGTGGCCCTGGGTTTCCGGAGCCGGACACAGCGGCAGGCAGGATTCGGTCTGCAGGATGAAATGCATGGGCGTCGAGGGCACGTCCGTTGTGCTCGCGCCGATGGATCGCCCATCAATGAAGAACTCAACGCGTCCCGGGGTCCACTCCGTCGTGGCCACATGCCAGTCCGTGGAAAGTTTATTGGAAAAGAACTGTTCAAAGCTCTTTGGATTCAAGGACATGAAATGGGCGGCTGCCGTCAGGATTGCGCCGAGATCGCCTTCGGGGAAATCTATCTCCCCGTCCCGCGGCCAGATGCCACTATCCGGCCACAGGAGCCACGCCGTCTTGAAGCCAGGCATGGCATCTCCCCTGTACCGGACTGAGTAGCGGCCGTACAGCATGCTGTTGGCCCTCGGGGGGTTCCTGCTGGCATTCGGGAATTTGGGGGTGGGCGCGGCACCCATGAAGACACCGTTTTCCGAATGCATGAACCAGTCCAGAACGCCGTTTTTGACGCTGAGGACTTTCGAGGGGTAGTAGCCCGATTTTCCGCCGCTGACCTGTCCGTCCGTATCCGGTGTTCCGTCCTTGTACCCGGCACTCCACCGGTCCCGGTAAAGCGGCCCGGGGAAGGAGCCCAAGGGGACGTCGCCGGCGGAGAAGTCCTCCACGAAGACGTTCCTCCATCCGGGCAGATCCCCCGACATGGCAGTGGCGGTGGTCCGGTCCGGGGGCGGTGCCGAGGTCCGGGCGGGCCGGGATGCCGGCGCGCTCTCCGGCGCAGGGGCGGCAGGGGCGGCGCCACCCGCCGCCGGCTCAGTCGGCGCCACCGACTGGAACCCGGGCTGGGCCCCTGTTCCGGCGTCGGCCGGCGGAGCCGCCGGCGATGCCGAAACGGACGTGAACAGTGGCCGCTCGCCCCGTGGAGCGGCATCCGAGCCGCACGCGGCCAGGGCCAGGACCGGGCCTAAGACCATGGCGGGAACCGCCAGGAACCGGAAGGTAGGGAGACGCCGGCGTCCTGCCGGCACGCGCCCCCATTTAACGGGTGTCCGCATTCGGCCAGTGTCGCATGGAGGCAACGGTCCATCAACAGTTTTGCAGCATTTTTAGTTGAATTTTCAAGTTAATCCAAGGTTAATGCAAGGTGATGAAACCAAACTTAAGGCCTGGGGTATATCACTAAGTTGTCGACGACCGAACAGCGTGAGCATTGGGTCTATTTTCCGGTCGGAGGAGTCGGAAAGCGCTGCAGTTGCGACGAGCAGAAATACGTCATTGAGTGGTGAGGCCAGTGTCCATCCCGAATCTCAAACCGAACGTGCGCCCCCAAACGACGCCGCCGCCGGCAAATCCCTCGGTCAGCGTGGTGATCCCCACTTTGAACGAGGCATTGAACCTGCCGTGGGTGCTGCGGCGGATGCCCTCTTATGTGGATGAGGTGGTAATTGTTGACGGCCGTTCCCTGGACGGCACAGTAGAGGTGGCCCGGGCCTTGCGCCTGGACGTCGTGGTGGTGGCAGAGCCCCGCCCTGGCAAAGGAAACGCCGTGCGCGCCGGATTCGCCGCAGCCTCTGGCGACATCATCGTCATGCTCGACGGCGACGGCAGTATGGACCCCCAGGAGATCGGCTGGCTGGTGACTCCGCTCCAGCACGAATACGACTTCGTCAAAGGCTCCCGCTATGTGACGGGCGGCGGCTCAGACGATCTCACATGGCTGCGCAGCGGCGGAAACAAGATGCTCACCCGGCTCGCCAACGCGGTCCTCCACAGCGACTACTCGGACCTTTGCTACGGCTACATCGCCCTGCGCCGTGAATGCGTTGACATTCTGGAGCTGGAGTCGGACGGGTTCGAGATCGAAACTGAACTGATTGTGCGGGCCTCAAGGGCCGGCCTGCGCATTGCCGAGGTTCCCAGCCATGAACTGTCCCGCATCTCCGGGCAGTCAAACCTGCACACCTTCCGGGACGGCTGGCGGGTCCTCCGCACCTTGGCCCGCGAGCGCGTGAGCTGGGAGGCCCCGACTGCCGGTGCCCGCCCCGAAGCCCTGCGTCGGGTCAAGTACAAATACCCCAACGAGGTCTTCCCACACGTTCCCACCGATCCCAGCAGCGTCCTGGGCGTACGGGCGGGCGAATAGGATGTCCGAGAACTCCAGCCTTCCGGAAGTATCCGTGGTCATTTGCTCCTACTCGGAGGACCGGTGGGACCGGCTGATCGGCGCCCTGGACTCGGTCCGCACCCAGACCTTCCCGCCCATGCAGACGATCGTCGTCGTCGACTACAACGTGGACTTGTACAAGCGTCTGATCTTTACTGTCCCGGATGCCGTAATTGTCGAGAACACCGGACCCAAGGGTCTCTCCGGCGCCCGCAACACCGGAGCGGGCATCGCCAAGGCAGAGATCGTGGCCTTCCTCGATGACGATGCCGAAGCCGAACCGGACTGGCTCGAACGGCTTGCGGCGATGTACGACGACCCCGACGTTCTGGCGGTCGGCGGCCGGGTGGAACCGCTCTGGGAAGCCGGACGGCCGGGCCACTTCGCCAACGAGCTCGACTGGATTGTGGGCTGCACCTACCGGGGAATGCCCAAAGTCGCTGCCGAGGTCCGCAATGTCATTGGCGCGAACATGTCCTTCCGCGCCAATGTCCTGGAACGGGTCGGCGGTTTCAACACAGCCTTGGGCCGCCAGGACGCCGTCCCGCTGGGCTGCGAAGAGACCGAACTGTGCATCCGCGCGGTGATCGGAGCTCCCGGATCCCGGGTGGTCTATGAGCCCGCGGCCTTGGTACACCACCACGTCCCGGCCGAGCGCGGCACCCTGCGCTACATGCTTGCCCGTTCCTGGGGCGAAGGGATTTCCAAGGCGCAGGTCAGCAGGGTGGTCGGCCACAAACGGGCGCTTGGCCCCGAACGGCGCTATGTCCGGCAGGTCCTGCCACGTGCGGTGTTTGCCGGAATCCGCGGTTGGCTCGGCGGCGGTGACCGTGCCGGGCTCGGCCGGGCAGCGGCTATCATCGCCGTGCTCGCGGCCACCGCGACCGGCTACGTGCGCGGCCGCCGCCTGCCTGCGGCGTCGTCGCCGGCCAAAGCGGCTGCGGTATCGCCGGAAGAGCCGTGGCGGGAAGTCAAATGAACCGCGCAATGCCCCTCCCCGTACACCGCCCGGTGCAGGCCCTGCACCCGGAACCACCCGACCGCAGAAACCCGACCCCAGAAAGCTTGGATCATGAGCCAACCTGAGCGCGACGTGAAACAGCCCATTGGCGCCTCTGCCGGAGCCTCCTTCGATGTCCACGGGATCGTGGGCATCGACGTTGAGGCGGGAACGCCCGGGGAACCGCAGCTGAGGGACATGCTTGCCCCGTTCCTGGGGACCTCCACCGCGCCGCGGCGGATCACCATCGGCGCCAAGATATCGCCGATTTCCAGCCAGTCGCACGCGGAGGATGCCTACCGGTTCACCGGGGAGTCCCTCTATATTCCGGCGGACCGCGTCCAGATCATCGAAACGAAGGACGGGTACCGGATCGAAGGCGCCGGCGAGCTCCTGACCTCCGTGATTCCGCTGCTGGACCGATTGTGTGTCCAGGAGGAGACGGCCATGATCCATGCCGCCGTGGTGGACTTCCGCGGCTCCGGGGTTCTCCTGCCGGCCTGGGGTGGGGTTGGAAAGACCAGTACGGTGGCGAAGCTGGTGGCCATGCCCGACGTGCGGTTCATGGCCGACGACTGGGCCTTCATGGGCGCCGGCGGAATGCTCATGGGCTACGCCAAACCGATGTTCATCAAGCCCCACCACCGTGCCATCTACCCGGACATGTTCCGGGGAACGCGCAAGCCCCTGGCCCCCGGATGGCTGACGACGCCCGTCGCCCATCTGGCCACGGCGGTCCATCCGGTCATTGTCCGCTATCCGAAAACAGCCGCGTTCACCCGGCGCTGGTCCCCCGAACACCGCATGGTGCAGCCGGAGCACGTTTTCGGGGCGCAGCGGATCTCGTCCGCGGCGCCGGCACAGCTGGCCATCTTCCTCGAGCGCTTCGACGGTGCGGACGCGCGGCTGGAAGCACGCAGCGCCGAATGGATGACGTCCCGGGTCGTCGGCAACTTCCATTCGGAACTGCCCATGGTCTCGCGGCGCCTAGTCGAGGCCCTCGGCGCCACCAGCCTCGTCCCCCTGGAGGACCACTTTGGCCAGAAGGCGGCCGTGGTGCGCCGGGCCCTGGAGGACGTTCCCTGCTGGCTGCTCCGGCTGCCCGCCGCTTGGTCAGCGGACCAGGCCTCTGACTTCATCGCGAATCTGGTTCGTTCAAAACTGGATGAGTGAGGCGAGGCCACGTGAGCGATCTGAAGGTGTCGGTTGTTGTTCCTGCGCGCAACGCCGCAGCCTGGCTGGGCGAGTGCCTGGAGTCGATCCGCAGCCAACACCCGTACGAAATGATCGTGGTCGATGGCTGCTCGACGGATGACACTGCCGAAATCGCCCGCGACTGCGGGGCGACTGTCATCTCCGATGAAGGACGCGGCCTGCCTGCCGCACGGATGCTCGGCGCGCGGAGCGCCACCGGTGACGTTGTCGCCCTGATCGACGCCGACGTCGTCCTTCCGCCGAAGAGTCTGCCCCGGCTGCTGGCCGAATTCGAGGCCGGCGGTTACGACGGCCTGCAATTCGGGCTGGCCAGCGAAGCCGACGGCCCCGGCTACTGGGGGGCTGCGCTGGCCTGGCACCACAACCACAGCCGGGTGCGCAAGTGGTTTGGCGTCAGCGCCACGCTGATGCGCCGCGGCGTGCTGCTCGACGTCGGGTTCGACGACGACTTCCGCTCCGGGGAAGATGTGGAGCTTAGGATCCGGCTGGAGCAGGCAGGGTACCGGCTCGGTGTTTCCGACTCCGTGGTGGTCAGGCACCGGTTCGACGACACGTTCGACTACGCCCGCGACCAATGGCTCCAGGATGGGGCCGGGATGGCCCGGACCGTCCGCAAGCACACGGGCCGCGCAGGCTGGCTGGTGATGCTGCCACTGCTGGCCACCGTGCGCGGCGTCGGCATGTCCCTGGTCCGTGCACCCCGCTTCCTGCCTTACTGGATGGGCTTCCTGCTCTACAACTACCGCGCCATGGCCGGCGAGCTCCTGCGGCCGGCCCACAAACCGATCTCGGTCGGCGGGAACGCGGCCTGGCTGGCCGCCGCGAGGATCGCCCCCATGGTGACGGGCTTCCTGTTCTGGGCGCTCGCGGCCCTCGTGCTTCCGCCGGAGCAAATAGGTCTTGGGTCCGCGGTGGTCGCCGCCGCGCTCCTGACCGTGCAGCTGGGGATGCTCGGCGTCGGGCCCGCCACGCTGACGCTCCTGCCCGCGGAAACTGACGGCGGCCGGCGCCTCATCGCCACCGGTCTGCTTACCGTCGCAACGTTCTCCCTGCTGGGTGCGGTCCTGTTGGTTGCCGTCACGTACTGGCTCGGCACAGGCGTGGGCGAGGCCTGGGTGGAACCCCTGGTCACGGTTCTTTTCCTGGCCACGGCATTACTCGCCGCCAGCGCCTACCAGCTTGACCACGTGGGCGTAGCCCAGGAACGGGCCGACCGTACGCTGGTCAGGAGCCTCGCGCAGTCCATCGTTCAGCTCCTCTTCCTGGCCGCCGCGTTGGCCGTCGGACTCCGTGACCTGGCGGTGATTGTCGGCGCCGTTGCGGCCGGCGCGCTGGCCAGCGTCATCGTAGGGCTTCGCCAGCTGGCCCGGGCTCATATGTCCCCCGACTGGAAGCATGGCTTCCGGCCTCGTCCGGCCCTGAATCTCCTGAAGCCGGGGCTTCCCAACCATGCCCTCACGCTCGCCGACCGCGCGCCTGGCTACCTGCTCCCGCTCATCGTTGCAGCTACTCTGGGCCCGGCGTCGACTGCCGCGTGGTACGTGGTGTGGATGATGGCCTCGGCGGTGTTCTTCGTGCCGCAGTCGGCCGGGTTTACCCTGCAGACGGCCCTCGCGGGAACGCGGTCCCGGCCGGGCCTGGTCGCGTCCGCGCTCCGGGCCAGCTTCATGTTGACTCTCGTGGCCGGGCTGATACTGATGCTGGCCGGCCCCCTGCTTCTGGGCTTCCTCGGGCCGCAGTACGCGTCCGCGTGGATCCTCATTCCTATACTCGTCCCGGCGCTCCTCCTAAGTTGCGTGACCCAGGTCTACTACGGGCTGTGCCGGGCCCAAGGGCGGCTTTTCGAATCCACGATTGTCGCCACCCTGGCCGCCATCCTGGTCGTGGCACCCGCCGCGGCCGTGGCCCAGCAATATGGCCTCACCGGCGTCTCAGTCCTCTGGGCCGTTGCCCAAGCGGTTGCCTCGCTGATTGCCACTTGGCGTCTGATCACCCTGACCCGGATCAAGCCCGCCGCCACCGCAGGCGAGATTCCTTCAGCGGCGCGCCACCAGCCGACCTGAATCGAGAAATGATGACACACGAATCGACAACGAGCCTCCCGGTGCGCACCGCCCACCGGCATGAGGCGCATGCGCACCTAGGCGGTGCCAAGCCGCCCACCCACCGCAACCTCGGCCTCACGCCGTCGTGGCACATCGGTGCCCTGGCAGCCGCCGCCGCGGCCGCGCTCGCCCTCGGCGTGTGGAGCATGAACCAGGTCAACCCCTTTCAGATCGGCGGGACCGGGCTGATTGACGCCCTCCCGCCTGCCTATTTCGTTGCCCTCGCGCTCAGCCTCGCCGGATTTGTCGCCTCGCTCAGCCTCCGCCGCCTGGTGCCGGCTCTTCTGACCTGGCAGCTCCTGGTCACAGTGGTTCTCCTCCATGGCGCTGACTCCATCATCCATGGCCTGCCCCGGCTCGAGGCCAGCTTCCGGCATCTGGGCATTGCCGACACCATCAGCCAATCGGGCCAGCTGGATCCGACCCTGGACGCCTACTTCAACTGGCCAGGATTCTTTACCGTGCTGGGAACGCTCTCCGGGGCGACGGGCGCCAAGGACCTTTTCGGCATCGCAACCTGGGCGCCGGTGGGGATCAACATCCTCCTGCTCGCACCACTGCTTGCCCTGGCCCGGCGGTTGACGGCAAATCCGCGCCAGGCGTGGGCGGCTGTCTGGATCTTCTACCTGGCCAGCTGGATTGGACAGGACTACCTGTCACCGCAGGCCTATTCGTTCTTCCTCCTGCTCACACTGGTTGCCTGCCT
Source organism: Arthrobacter sp. P1_H7 (assembly GCF_056405215.1). Taxonomy (NCBI): domain Bacteria; kingdom Bacillati; phylum Actinomycetota; class Actinomycetes; order Micrococcales; family Micrococcaceae; genus Arthrobacter; species Arthrobacter sp. P1_H7. The sequence goes on from NZ_JBFUCO010000010.1 coordinate 130,276, forward strand.
GCTCAGCGTCTTCGGCGGTTGGGCCTGGCCCACGGAGCGCACCAGGTTCTCCCGGTGGCTTGCCCGCAACGTCAGCAAACTCGACAGCTCGGTCCCGCGGTATGGCGCCGCGGAACCGCAGCGGGCCGACACCGCGATTCTCGTGGTGGTCTGCGCGCTTATCCTGCTTGCCATGACGGCTTCACATCAGCTCAGCCCTTTCGCCGTGATCCCCATCCTGGCCGCGCTTCTGCTGACCGGACGCCTCCGGCTGCGCTTCCTGCCGGTCCTGGCCGTGGTCCTGCCGGTCGGCTGGCTGCTCTTTGCGGCTTCCACGTTCGTGGAGGGGCATTTCGGCCAGCTGCTCGGCTCGCTCGGTGACATCGGCGCGAACAGCCTCGGCGCGCTGAGCACCAGGGTCTCAGGCAGCGACGCCCACATGTTCGTGGTCTACACCCGCATGGCCGAGGTCGCACTGGTCTGGGTGCTCGCCGTTGCCGGCGCCATAGTGGGCTACCGGCGGAAGGCACCCTGGCTCGCGGCCGCCGCTGCGGCGCTGGCGCCGCTGGTCCTCGTTCCCCTCCAGCCCTATGGCGGTGAACTGCTCCTGCGCCTGTATCTCTTCAGCCTTCCTTTCGCAGTCTGCCTGGCGGTGCTGCCACTGATGTCAGACAGTGCCGCCGGACTGAGCCTGCGCCGAGCCCTTGCCCTGCTGCTGATGGGCGCGGTACTGGCTACAGCCACTGTCGTCACCCGTTACGGAAATGACGGCATGGAAAGCTTCAACGACGACGAAATCGCCTTAGTGAACCGCCTCTATGCGACTGCGCCCACCGGTGCCGTCCTCATTGAGGCAGTTCGCAACACCCCGTGGAGATACCAGCACTACGCGGACTACGACTACCGGGCGCTCGTTGCTGCCGAGCCCATTCCCAACGCCGCGCCGCTCAGCTGTGACGCAGCCAACCAGATCGCCCACAAGGCGGGCGCGTACCTCATCGTTACTGAAAGCCAGCAGGAGGCAGCCGAACTTCGCGGTTCGACTCCCACCGGCGACCTTCAACGATTTACCGCCACATGCGCCACGAGTCCTGGCTGGACGAAGGTTTTTGAAAACGCAGGCGGCGTGATTTTTCACATCGAAGGAGTTAGTAATGGCAACTGAACGCAGCTACGTGAGCTATGCGACGGCAGCCGTCGCCGTAGCAGCCATACCCCTCTCGTTTGTCGGCCCTGAGGGCCTGCGCCTGGCGGTGATAGGGCTGCTGATGCTGGCCGGACCTGGAACAGCGCTGGTGCTGCTCCTCCGCTTCGACCCGCCGCGCTCAGCCCAGGCCACTGGAGCGCTTCCCCTCAGCATCGCCATCGCAATCGCCTTCAGCCTCGCGATGTCCACGCTCGTGGCGACGGCGATGATCTATGCACATCTCTGGTCACCGCCGGCGGCCGTATGCCTGCTGTCGGCTCTGACCCTCGTCTTCCTGGGCCTTGAGCTCAAGAGGCCAAAGCGGGTCCTGGTGCATGCGAAATGATGATCTTCCTGATAGGACTGGCCACCATGACGGCCCTCGTGAGCTGCGATGTGCTCCGCGTGTTGCAGCCGGACAAGGCACTCCCTCGCGCCGTGGTGATCACCACCGCAGCCCTGCTGGCCATAGTCGGCGTGGCGGTGGTCATGCAATTGGTGCATCTGGCGCAGCTGGCATGACAGAAATCGCCCGCCCGGTGCCGCAGCACCGGGCGGGCATCAATAAGTCGAACCAATCACGGAAAGTATCTTCAATGAGAAAAATCAGAACACTCAGCATGGTTGGCACGCTCGGAATGCTCGTAACCGGTTCCCTTGTCTTCGGTTCCGCCCAGGCCGCCACGGCCGCAACCTGCAGCCCCGCACCGACAAACTCCTATCCCGGCACCGTTGTGCTCGCCACCAGTTTTGAAGCGGGCGGCTTTTGCGGCCTCATCCCCAAAGTGTCCGGTACCGGCACCGCAACGATGTCCAGCTCACGGGCCCATACCGGGACGCATTCAACCAAGCTGCACGTGACCACGGATTCCGGCTCGCTCGCCAACTTCTCCACCCCGGCGTTCTCTTCGGGGACCAAAACCGCGTACGCAGACGGCTGGTTCAATATCACCGTTGCCGGCGTTTCCGGCAACGACGTCCCGTACTTCCGCTTCTTCTCCGGCTCCACCCGCGTCGCGGACATCTACCGCTACAACAGCAACGGGCAGTTGTGGCTCCGGGTCACGTCACCGAGCGGCACCTTTGTCTACACGAAGCTGATCTCCAGCAGCATTTCCCTGAGCGCCTGGCATCATGTGTCCATGCGGGTGACCGCCAACGGCAACACGTCCACAATCCAGGTATGGTTCGACGGCGTGCAGCGATACAGCAGCACGAGCGTCAAAATGCTCGGGACCAGCCTGAGTAAAGTTCAGCTCGGTGCCGAGCACAACCGGCAAAAGGGCGACGAATACATCGATGACGTCGTCATCAAACGCTCCTAGCCCCCTCAGATGGTCCGCGGGCGGCCCAGCCTCATTCAGGCGCCTTGGCCGCCCGCACGAAATCCCCGATCTTGGCCAAGTCCTTGATGCCGCGCGCCGACTCGACGCCGGAGGACACATCGACACCCCACGCCCCGGCCTCCGCCGCTGCCCGGGCAACGTTGGCGGGATCCAGACCGCCGGCGAGCAGCCACTTGCGCCCGACAAGAGCTTTGGCCCGGACCGAACCGTAGTCCCAGGCCTCGCCGGAGCCTGGCACAGCGGCGTCAATCAGGAGCAGCTCCTCGCCCCAGTTGTCGAAGGCTTCCGCGGCGGAGGCCATGGTGACGGCCCTGATCAGTTTCATCCCGGCGTCGTGCACTGTCCGGACGTCGGCGGGTGAGCGGTCGCCGTGCAGCTGGACCCAGACCAGGCCCGCCTCACGGGCGACGGCGACGGCGTCGGCGGCCGGTTCGTGCCGGAACACCCCCACCGCGGGCAACCCGCTCGGGACGTGGGCGAGGAGGTTCCTGACCTGTTCCGGCGTGACCTCCCGGGGGCTGCGGGTCAGGACGAAGCCGACGGCGTCCGCGCCGGCGCCGGCCGCGACGCGGACCGCATCCGGGGTGCGCAGGCCGCACACTTTGACAAACATTCTGGCTCCTTCTGCGTGCTTCCTGCCTCCGACGTTAGCAAGGCCGGGCCTCCGCCGCCGACTTTGCGTCGGCGCCGGCACGAGCGTGCACAGCCCCGTCGGCGCCCGGGAAGCCCGGCGTTCCGGGACGGGCCGATAGGCTGAGGCCATGGAGATCATCCGCTACGCCGAGATAAAAGCCCACCCCTGGCGCAACGGCGGCGGGGTGACCCGCGAAGTGGCGCGCCACCCACGGACCCGGTCCGTGGAAACCGCCCTGCAGACCGCCCCGCGAGGTACAGGGCAGGACAACGCCTGGGACTGGCGCGTCAGCATTGCCGAAGTCTCCAAAGCCGGCCCCTTCTCCGCCTACGCCGGGATGGACCGCGTACTGACCGTGATTGACGGTGACTTGCTGCTGCTGAGCGTGGACGGGGCCGAGCACCCGCTGGAGAAGTACCGGCCATTCCGGTTCTCCGGCGACGCGGACTCGGCGGGGGCACTGCCCACCGGCGACATCCGGGACCTGAACGTCATCACCCGCAACGGCGCCTTCAAGGGCTATACCTCCATCATCGAGCTGTCCAAGAAGCGCGCCCATCCGGTGTTCGCAGGCCAATTCGGCATCCTCCTGCAGGGGCAGGGGACCGTCAGCCCCGGGACTGCCGGCGGCCCTCCCACCGAGCCGGCGGCCGCCGTCGCCCCGGAGCCGGAGTGCGTCGAGCTGAACCGTTACGACGCCGTCGTCGGCGCTGATACCGAGACGCCGGAAATCGTGGGCCGCGGATTCCTGGCGGTCGTGTCCATCGACCCTGCGGAACCCGGCACGGACTAGCGCCCGTCCGCCTTCACCCGGGCGCCGCTGACACGCACGGAGTCCCCCGACAAGCGCTGGGCGAGCCAGATTGGCACGATCGAGACCACGATCAGCACGACGGCCACGACGTTGACCACGGGCGCCTGATTCGGCCGGAACAGGTTCTGCAGGATCCAGATCGGCAGCGTCGTCTCGCCGGCCCCGATCGTGAACGTGGTCACGATGATTTCGTCGAAGCTCAGCGCGAAAGCCAGCAGGCCGCCGGCCAGCAGGGCGGAACGCAATTGGGGGAATGTCACCAGGTTGAAGGTGGTGAAGACACCGGCGCCAAGGTCGGCGGAAGCTTCCTCCAGGCCTGGGCTCGTCCGCCGGAGGCGCGCGATGACGTTGTTGAACACGGTCACCATGCAGAACGTTGCGTGGGCGATCACCACTGTCCACAGGCTCAGCGGGACGCCCAGGATGGTGGTGAACATGTTGTTCAGGGCAATGCCGGTGACAACGCCGGGCAGTGCGATCGGCAGGATCACCAGGAGGCTGATGACGTCGCGGCCGAAGAACTTGTAACGCTGCAATGACAGCGCCAGCAATGTCCCCAGCACCAGCGAGATGATGGTCGCGGCCACTGCCACCCACACGGAGGACAGGACAGCGTCCCGGACGCCGGGTGAGTCAAAAGCCTTACCCCACCATTCCAGCGTGAAGCCCTTGGGCGGCCAGCCGAAAGTCCGGTCTGCGTTGAACGAGTTCACCACCACCAGCATCAGCGGGACGTAGATGAACAACAGCACCAGCACGGTGATGACGCCCAGGACCACTTTGGCGCTACGGGAAAGTCTCATGCTGCGCCTTCCGCTACAGGTTGTTCAGGGCGCCGGTGCGGCGGACGATGAAGAGGTAGAACATGATGATGGCGATCGGCACCAGCGAGACCGCGGCGGCGAACGGCAGGTTGTTGGCCGCCCCGACATTCGCGTAAACAACGGTGCCCAGCATCTGGGTGGTCCCGCCGACGATCTGCGCGGTGATGTAGTCGCCCAGCGACAGGGAGAACGTGAAGATCGTTCCCGCGATGATGGAGGGAACCAGCAGCGGAAGCATGACAAGGCGCATGGTGGTCAGCGGCTTCGCGCCCAGGTCCCCGGAGGCCTCCAGCAGGGAGTCGGGTACCCGGTCAAAGCCCGCGTAGATCGGCAGGATCATGTACGGCAGCCAGATGTAGGACAGGGTCAGGATGACGGCCGTCTCGCCGTAGCCCGGCGACGACAGGCCGATCGGCGCGCCCAGCCACTCCAGCAGCCCGCCTTCGGCAAGGACGTTCCGCCAGGCGTAGGCCTTCACGAGGTAGCTTGCCCACAGCGGCATCAGCACGGCCACCACCAGCAGTTTCTCCCAGCGGGCCGGAGCCACCTTGGCGATGAAGAACGCGATGGGCAGGGCCAGGATCATGTCGATCACGGTGACCGCCACCGCGATCCACAAAGTCCGCAGCGTGATCCGCTGGTACACCGGATCCGTCAGGACCGTGACGATGTTCTCCGTGGTCCACTCCGTGGACACCTCTCCGGTGAAGGTGTCCACGGTCCAGAACGCCGTGACCAGCAACGCCGCCAGGGCTGCGATATAGACGAGGATGAGCCAGAGCGCCGGAGCCGTGAGCAGTCCGGCAAGCCGCAGCCGGGGCGAGCGGTGCAGCAGCGCCGAGAAGGAATTGGCTTTCGCGCGGGGTACAGGCACGGCACTCTTGGGTGGGCCGGGCGGAAGCTGTTGCGTCTGTTGTGCCATCTCGCCTTAATCTCTGCCAGCCCTCGAGGCCGGCTGTTCTATCCGGATCCAATGCGGCCCGGTGTCCGGCATCAGCCCTTGATTTCCGTCCAGGATTTCGTCCATTCCGAATAGTCGGTGCACTTGACGTCCTTGCGGCCATCGAGGCATTCGGCCACCGGGGTGGTCCAGTACCAGATCTTTTCGGCGTAGGCGGTATCACCGGAGTGGTACGTCTCGCAGTGCTTGGGGTCCTTGGTCAGTTCGCAGGACTTGGCGTTCGCCGGGGATTCGCCAAAGTACTCCGCCACCTCGGCATTCGGCTTGGGGCTGGCGATGTAGTCGAGCCACTTGTAGGCGCAGTTCGGGTTCTTGGTCTTGGACCCGATCATCCAGGTGTCCGACCAGCCGGTGGCTCCCTCGTCAGGGACGAGGGTTGAGACCTTGGCGCCGTCGTCCGTCGCGATGTTGGCCCCCACCTGCCAGGTGGTGCCGACCACGGTGCTCCCGGATGTGAAGGCCTGGACCTCCTTGAGGACGTCGCTCCAGTACTCGCCGATGTGCGCACGCTGCTGCTTGAGCAGGTCGACGGCGGCGGCCAGTTGGTCCTTGTCGAGCGCGTAGGGGTTCTTGATGCCAAGTTCCGGCTTGTGGGCCATGAGGTACATGGCGGCATCGGCGATGTAGATGGGCGAATCATAGGCCGTGACCTTGCCGGTGTTCTTGGCAGCATCGTCAAACACCGCGCTCCAGGAGGTCGGTGCCGGGGTGACCTTGTCCGTGGTGTACATCAGCACGTTCGCGCCCCAGCCGTGCGGCATTCCGTAGTTCACACCGTTGACGGTGTTCCAGGCTTTGTCCTTCAGGAACGGATAGATGTCCGGGTAGTTCTTCAGCAGGCTCATGTTGACGGGCTGCACGTCCTGGCCGGCGACCAAGCGCAGTGAGGCATCCCCGGAGGCCGAGACGACGTCGTACTGTCCGGTGCGCATGAGCGTCACGGCTTCGTCCGAGGTGCCGAACGGCTTGAAGCTGACCTTGCACCCGGTCTCTTCTTCGAATGGATGCACCCAGTCGACCGCCGGGTCGTTGCTGCCGTCCTCGGCATACCCGGGCCACCCGAGGACGGACAGCTTGCCTTCCCCGGTGCCGATCTCGGTCTTCGTAGCTTGCGCCGACGGGGAAGTGGATCCGCCGCTGGTTCCGCAGGCCGACAGCGCGAGGGCTGCCGCCGCAACCATGCCGACCATGAGGGAGGCCTTTGTTCTGGGTGCCATGATCCTTGCCTTTCGCTGTGGAGAAAATCTCTGGACTGGGAACGCCGCGCCGCGGCCCGGAGGCCGCCCGGCAGGGCCCGGGATCAGGTGCCGCGGGCCGGAAGCCAGACGACGGCGTCGTCGTCCCAGCTGACCGTGACGGTCCGGTTCACCAGCGTCGCGTCGCTGCCGGGAAGCTTTTCCGGCACGAGCGCGACGACGGCGGGTCCGCCGTCGAGCTGCACCCGCACCTGGGTGGCGTGCCCGACGTAGACGAACGACGTCACCGTCCCGGTCCTGGAGGTCGCGCCGGAACGGCGTTCCGATTCGCCGGTCCAGGCGACGCGCAGCCGCTCGGGACGGATGCAGAAGGGCTCCGCCCGGCCATAGACCGCCTGGGCCTGGCCGGCGTCGAAAATATTGGACGTGCCGACGAAGTTGGCCACGAAGATGCCGCCGGGGCGCTCGTAGATTTCGTGCGCGGTGCCGATCTGTTCGATGCTGCCGTTGTTGAAGACGCCGATCCTGTCGCTCATGGTCAGCGCCTCCTCCTGGTCATGGGTGACGAAGATGAAGGTGATACCCAGCGAGCGCTGCAGTTCCTTGAGTTCGACCTGCATTTGCTGGCGGAGCTTGAGGTCCAGGGCACCGAGCGGCTCGTCCAGCAGGAGGACCTTCGGCTCGACCACAAGCGCCCGGGCCAGGGCAACCCGCTGCCGCTGGCCTCCGGAGAGCTGGGCGGGTTTGCGGCCGAGGAACTTGCCGAGCTGGACCCGCTCCAAGGCCTCCCTGGCCCGCTCCCGCCGCTGGTTCCCGGGCATGCCGCGCACCCGCAGCCCGTAGGCGACGTTGTCCACGAGGGACATGTGCGGGAACAGCGCGTAGTCCTGAAATACGGTGTTGACGTCCCGCTGGAAAGGCGCCATCGCCGTGACGTCCTTGCCCTCGAGTTCGATGCTTCCGGACGTAGGCAGCTCGAAGCCGGCGATCAGGCGCAGGACCGTGGTCTTGCCGGAGCCGGACGGGCCAAGCATGGAGAAGAATTCCCCGTGGCGGATGTCCAGATCCACTCCATTGACCGCGACGGTGTCCCCGAACTCCTTGGTGAGCTTGCGCAAGCGGATCGCCGGAACGTCTTCGGTTCCGCTCGAGGTGCCGGCGGCAAGTGTTTCGGTCATGGGGTGCGCCTTACTCCGTTGCCGGATCGTCCACAGGAACCACGCAGCAGAATGTGATCCAGTCCACACTGAGCTGCTGGGCCAAATGCTATTACTCCATAGGTTTTGTGTATAGACCCTCCGGCAAAGCCCGGATTAGGATGTCATCAGCCCGGGCGACGCGCGGCGGCGCCGCCCGCGGAAGCCGCAGGGATGCCCGGCAGGGGCGGGTACCGCCGGCGGGAAGGGAGGCCCTGATGCTGTTGACGCCCAAGGGCGCCTCCAGGAGCCTCGCGGCTGTGTTCACGCCGATCAAATCACGCGGGCTTGTGGATGAAGTGTGCGCCCGGATCGAACAGGCCGTGGAAACCGGACTGCTGACCAGCGGCCAGCGGCTGCCGAATGAAACCGAGCTGGCCGCAGCCCTCGGAGTGTCCGCGGTAACGGCGCGGGAGGCCCTTTCCCAGCTGCGCGCCTCGGGAATTATCCGGACCGCGCGCGGCCGCAGCGGCGGAAGCTTCATCGCCGACGACGTGCTGCCCTCCCGGGAACGGGCCCTGGCGCAACTGCATGAGCTGAGCCGGCTGCAGATCAGGGACCTCGCGCTGCATTACCAGGCGATCGCCGCGGCCTGCGCGGGGGTGGCGGCACGCCGTTCCGACGCCGCAGACGTCGCCACGTTGCGCTCGTTCATCCCCGCAGCGGACGACGACTCCCTCAGCTGGCGCCTGGCACTCTCAGAGTTCCTGCTGGAAGTCGCGGCCATTGCCCGCTCCGCCCGACTCGCCCGGGAGCTCATCCGGCTGCAGGCAGATCTCGGCACCCTCACGCTGCTGCCCTGCGCCGACCCCGGTTACCGCGGGCGCACCACCCTGATCCTCGGGGACGTGGCAGCCGCCATTGAGGCCCACGATCCAGGGACCGCCGAAACGGGGGTCAAGGCCCTCATCTCCGCAACCACCGACTGGCTGCTGACCGAGCAGGCCAAAAGCTATTGACCGCACCCGCGACCGCCCCCGCATCACAGAACCACGATCTTGACCGCCCACCTTTGACCGCAAATGTCCGGCACCTTCGAGCTAAGGCAGCAACGATGTCCGATACCGCCTCCCCCACTGCCCCCGCCACAATGTCCGCGGCAGCGCCGGCCGAACCCGGCCCAGTTGAGAAGGCTGCCGAGCTGGCCGCCGCCGAACTCGACGCCACCATCGCCGCCATCGAGCACCGCCTGACGGCGTGGGCCGCTGACGCCGGGGCCGCGCTGGCCGCCCTGTCCGGCAAAGTCACGGGCACGGCCGTGGACAAACTCATCCGTCCGGTGGTCGAGGAACTGGTGCAGCTGCCCGGCGGCTATGCGGCCGGCGCCGGGTTCATCGCCAACGCCGGGCTGCTCGGCCCCGAGCGCAGCTATATCGCCTGGTGGCAGGGCCCGGACCTGGAACACGTCGACGCGCTGGCCAACTTCAGTCCCAACTCCATCAGCCGCTACGTCAAGGCCGAGTGGTTCCGGATCCCCGTGGAAACGGGCCGGGCCCACGTCACCGGGCCCTACGTGGATTTCCTCTGCACCGACGAGTACGTCCTGACCTTCACACACCCGGTGTTCACCCGACCGGACGGCCCGGTCGCGGGAATCGTGGGCATTGACGTCACAGTTCAGCGCCTGGAACGCGGAGCCATGGCGGCCCTGCGGCGGATCGGCGCCCGGGCCACCCTGGCCAATGCCGACGGCCGGGCCGTGGTGTCGGCGGCGTCCGATATCGACGCCGGCGACCTTACGGCGCCGCACGAGCCGTGCGCGCATTACCCGGTGGGGCGCACGTTCATTCTCTGGAGCGACGCCGTCGGGCGCTGACGCGGATTTGCTAGAATTGGAGGCCAAGGCCCCCTCTTCCGGGCCTCCGGACGACGGTTCAGTACCCGGCACGCGACAAGACTGGCCACAGGAGCTGTCATGTCGTGGCTAATACTTATTCTTTCTGGGGCGCTGGAGGCCGTCTGGGCCGCGGCCCTGCACCGGACCGCCCAGGCCAGGGGCCGCCGCCGGCTGGTCCCGGCCCTCGTCTTCCTCGTTTCCGTCCTCGCCAGTACCGGCGGGCTGGCCGTCGCCATGCAGTCCATCCCTACCGGAACGGCCTACGCCGTGTGGGTGGGGGTCGGCGTCGTCCTGACGTCCGGCTATGCGATTGCCGCCAAAGTTGAGCGCCCGACCGCGGCACGGATCCTGCTTCTTGGCGGGATCGCCGCGAGCGTCGTCGGCCTGAAGCTGGTGGCGTGACCATGATGAAAACAGCAGCAATGTCATGGCTCATCCTGCTCGCGTCCGCCGTGCTGGAGGCGGTTTGGGCCACAGCACTGGGCCTGTCCGACGGGTTCTCCCGCCCTCTGCCGACCCTCGTGTTCGCCGTGACGGCCACCCTCAGCATGGTGGGGCTCGGCCTGGCCGTGAAACGCATTCCGCTCGGCACCGCCTACGCCGTCTGGGTGGGGATCGGCGCCGCACTGACGGTCGGCTGGGCGATGGCCACCGGCGTCGAACCGGCCAGTCCGCTCAAGCTGCTGTTCATCGCCGGAATCGTCGGCTGCGCGGCGGGCCTGAAGCTCCTCCCGCCAACGGCGGACTCAGAGCAACCGGCAACGCACGCTGTCCAGCCGGCCTCCCCCGCGGAAACTCCCCACGTTTAGGGCGGTACGACGGCTAGGGCGGTACGACGGCGTCTCCCTACCTTTGACTGCTGCGCCGTCGCGCCGGCCGCGCAGCAGTCAAAGGTGGGGAGAATCGTCGGCCCGGCCGATAACAGGGGGCCGGAATAGCAGCGCGCAATCTGGGGTTCTTGGCAGGGACGGAAGTCCTACGGAACCACACAGTGTGCGAATGGAGACCCAGATGACGGCAGCAACAGTCCAGCTCGGCGACGGCCTCACGGTCAGCCCCCTGGGGTTCGGCGGCATGGCCCTGACCCCTGTCTACGGCGAGGTAGACCCGGCCGAAGCCCTGCGGACCCTGCATCACGCGGTGGACGCCGGCGTCAGCTTCATCGACACGGCGGACATCTACGGCGGGGGCAGCAACGAGGAGCTGATTGCGCGGCTGCTCAGGGAACGCCGCGGCGAAGTCCAGCTGGCCACCAAGTTCGGCCTCGTGGGCACACCGTCGGCCGGCTACACGGACATCCGCGGCGACGCAGCCTACGTGCGGCAGGCCGTGGACCGCAGCCTGCAACGGCTGGGCACCGACACCATTGACCTGTACTACCTGCACCGCCGTGACCTCCGCGTTCCGATAGTGGAAACCGTGGAGGCCATGGCGGGGCTGGTACAGGCCGGCAAGGTGCGGCATCTGGGCCTGTCAGAGGTGACGGCCGAGGAGCTGCGCGAAGCCAGCCGCATCCATCCGATCGCCGCGGTCCAGAGCGAATGGTCCATCTGGAGCCGCGATGTGGAACGCAATGTGGTGCCCGCCGCCGCCGAACTCGGGGTGGGCTTTGTGCCGTATTCGCCGCTGGGCCGGGGATTCCTCACCGGCACCGTGGACGCCTCGGCGCTAGGCAGCAACGACTTCMGCCGCAACATCCCGCGTTTCGCCGCGGACGCTGCCAGCGCCAACCAGGGTGTGGTGGCGGCCGTGCAGGCGATCGCTGCGGAACTGTGCGTTGCTGGGCAGGCTGCAACTCCCGCCCAGGTGGCGCTGGCCTGGCTGCTCGCGCAGGGCCGCAAGCTGGGACTGCCTGTGGTCCCCATTCCCGGCACGCGCAAGGCGGCCCGGATCGACGAAAACCTGGGCGCCCTGGCCCTCGACTTCACCGCCGCGCAACTGAAGAAGCTCGACGCCGCCGCGGACGCCGTCGTCGGCTCCCGCTCCGCAGACCCCAACTGGGTTTCCCAGGGCCGCGAATAGCGGCTCCGTAGACTGAAGCCCATGGACTCGCTCATTCACTCTTTACGTGACATCACCATCCGCCGGATTTCGGTCGGCGAGATGGACAACAATGTTTACCTGCTCACGGCCAAGGCCTCCGGTGCGCAGCTCCTGATCGATGCGGCCGATGATCTGGCCGCCATCCAGGGGCTGCTTGCGGACGCCGCCGCGGATACTTCCGCGACGCCGGAGCTGGCGCTGGTTGCCACCACCCACCAGCATTGGGACCATGTCCGGGCGCTGCCGGGCCTGGTGGAAGCCACCGGCGTGAAGACGGCGGCCGGGACAGAGGATGCCCCGGAGCTGCCGGTGCCGGTGGATGTACTGCTGGATCACGGGGACGTCGGCAACTTCGACGGCTTCGACGTGACGGCTGTACACCTGCGCGGCCACACACCGGGTTCGATCGCCCTTGTGTACCAGGACCCCGAGGGGCCGGCCCACATCTTTTCCGGCGATTCGCTGTTCCCCGGCGGGGTAGGCAACACGCAGAAGGATCCGGCGCGGTTTGCCCAGCTGATCACCGATGTCAGCGAGCGGCTGTTCGACGCCTATCCGGATGACACGGTGGTGCACCCGGGCCACGGCCAGCCCACTACCCTCGGTGCGGAACGCCCGCACCTGGAAGAGTGGCGCGCCCGCGGCTGGTAGGCCTGAAGACCTCATCGAGTGCTCCATAAACGCCGTTATGAACCTTCTAAACGGCAGTTACGTGGGCCCACACCGGCAGGGTTCCCTGGCCGAGCTTGCGAGGCTAGGGTGCCGGTGGGGAGCACTCGATGGTGGTTAGCTGGGGCCACGACCGCCGGGTTCCCTGACCGAGCTGGCGAGGTTAGGGAGCGGTTGGGGATTAGCGGCTGCGGCGTTCGTTCGAGGCCGGAGCCGACGCGCGGCGCGGGCCGGCGCCGCGGGCCGGACGTCCTTCACCGGAACGGCCGTTGCCGCCGCCGGCGTAGGATCCACCCGAAGTGCCACCGGTGTTGGAGGACCAGACAGCAGCGCTGCCTCCGGATTTGCTGCCAGCGGACTTGGCGCCGGCAGCTGCACGCTGGCCGGTTGCCGGGCGTCCGCTGCGCTGGCCACCGGCCGAAGCGCCGGTGCGGGGAGCGCCACCCGTGCGGGGTGCTCCGCTGCGGGGAGCCGAAGCGCCCCGGGCGTCGCTGCGTCCGTCTGCGGCGCGTCCGTCCGAACCGCGGCCGGCCGCGGCACGGCCGCCGGCGGCCGGAACATCGTTGTGGTGCGCATAGGCGGTGGTGCGGCCGCGGCCACGCGCATTCCGGCGCTCGGCGCGCTCGGCATCGGCGCGGTCCTGGTTCTGCTCGGCGACACGGTCGGCGGCGTTGCGGGCCGCAGCCTTGCCTTCGTAGGCGACGGCGCGGCGCTCGGCGCGCGGCAGGTCGGTCCGCGGCGCCTCAGCAGACACCCGTCCACGTCCGCCACGGCCACCACGGCCACCCGCGGTGGGTGCAGCCTGGGTGGTGCGGCGGGCGCGCTTGCGCTCGGCGTTGGCGCCGGTGGAGGTGCCGCCACCGTGCTGCGCGGCCTTGGCTGCCAGCAGGGCGGCCCGGGTACGCGGATCGATCTTGTCGGCCATTTCGCCGACCAGTTCAGCAACCAGCGGGGAGTTGGCGGTGACGCGCTCGAAGTTGACCTCGACGCCGGCAGCCTTCATCAGCTTCTTGACGTCGGACTGCTGCTCGGGCAGGGTCAGCGTGACCACGGTGCCGTCGGAACCGGCGCGGGCCGTACGGCCTGAGCGGTGCAGGTACGCCTTGTGCTCCGTGGGCGGATCCACGTGGATGACCAGTTCGACGTCGTCGACGTGGACGCCGCGGGCCGCGACGTCGGTGGCCACCAGGACGCGGACATCGCCGGAGGAGAACTCGGCCAGGTTGCGGTCACGGGCGTTCTGCGAGAGGTTGCCGTGCAGATCGACGGCGGGGATGCCGGCGTCGGTCAGGGTCTTGGCCAGCTTGCGGGCGTGGTGCTTGGTGCGCATGAACAGCACGCGGCGGCCGGCGCCGGAGGCGAGCTCGACGATCAGCTGCTTCTTGACCGTCTGGTCGTTGACCACCAGCACGTGGTGTTCCATGGTGGTCACCGCGGCCTGCGGGTCGTCCACGGAGTGGGTCAGCGGGTTGGACAGGTAGCGCTGGACGATCTTGTCCACGCCGTTGTCCAGGGTGGCGGAGAACAGCAGGCGCTGGCCCTGGGTGGGGGTCATGTCCATGAGCTTCTTGACCACCGGGAGGAAGCCAAGGTCGGCCATGTGGTCGGCCTCGTCCAAGACGGTGATCTCGACTGCTTCGAGGGTCAGGATGCGCTGGCGGATCAGGTCCTCCAGGCGGCCCGGGCAGGCGATGACGATGTCGACGCCGGCGCGCAGGGCCTTTTCCTGGCGGGCCTGGGAGATGCCGCCGTAGATCACGGTGGTGGTCAGGCCCATGGCCTTGGCCATCGGCTCGATGGTCGCGTTGATCTGCGTGGCCAGCTCGCGGGTGGGAGCCAGGACCAGGCCCATCGGGCGGCCGGGCTTACGGAAGTGCTTGGCTTCCCGCTCGGCGAGCCGTGCCACCAGCGGGATGGCGAATGCGATGGTCTTGCCGGAGCCGGTGCGGCCGCGACCCAGGACGTCGCGTCCGGACAGCGTGTCGGGGAGGGTCTTGACCTGGATCGGGAAGGGCTCCACGATCCCCTGTGCGGTCAGGGTGTCGGCAAGTGCTTTGGGCGTGCCGAGGGCAGCAAATGTAGTCATGTGTTTCAAAGTCTTTCAGGCGGTATCCGTGCGGATATCGGCCCCCGATGCCGGTTGGCTCAAGGGTTCGCCGAAGAAAAGTCAGGTGATCAACCGGGCTGTTGCCAAACTTCAGCAAGCGGCCGCCGGGACCAAATGGAACGCGTTCATCGACGCAGGATGTGCCTCTCACATGAAAAAATCCCACTGCCTGCGTGCGGATTTCCGAAGGAATCCGGCAGGGATCCGGCTGGTGGACCGAAGCCGGTCAACCGAATCAAAAGTGGGCATCACTGCACATCAAGTTCTAGTACTCTACCACCCAGCGGGCCCTGGTCCCGTATCCATGACGGCCTGCCCGGCCCCTAGCCCACCAGGCTGGGGGCTTGGAACAGCGGCATGTGGGACGGCTGGGTGGATGCATGGCCGGGCGCCAGTGACGGCGTTTTGGCCGTTCCCGGGCCGGCCGGCCGCAGGATCACGAGCGCCTCGGCGTCGATGAGGCGGCGGGTTCCCGTCCGGGCATCCAGGATCCAGAACAGGTCCACGCCGGTGACGGTCTGGGTCACCGGGCCCCGGTGGAAGAGCTTCCCGTTGTACCACGCCTCGATCTCGTCGCCCACGTTCAGCTCGGCCGAGCTGCGGATCTGCCGTGTTTCGTCAACGTCCATGGTCATTGCCCTTCCCCAGCGTTCAATGTCTTGTGCCCAGCATTCACGACACACGTTTCGGATTCGTTTCCGGAGCGTGATTTCCACGTGTCCGTCCGGCTGCGCGGCGTTTGAAGGGAAGCCCAGGCGGTGTATTGACCCTCGTTGCGTCCGGGAGGACCATGGTGGGCGGGAAGGGCCATACGACGGCGGGGCCATGAGGGGAGTCGGACGCAATGCCGGGAATAGTCTCCGCTGGCTTGTTTCGGGTCATCCAAGTGGCGTTGTTTCCCTTGAGCGCGGCCGGCTACATCACGTCCGTCCCCGGGATGCTCGCCTACAGCCGGCGCACCGGCACGTCGGCCACGCTGCTCGCATCCCTCTACACGCGCTGGATGCAGCACCGCCTGGGAACACGGCCGGACGTCCCCGCGGCCCGGCTCATGGCCGTTCTGCCGAACGTGTCCTCGACTGGCATCCAGATGGAGACCGCCCCCACGCTCGCTGCCCACCTGCTCACGGGGTACGTGCCCAGGGTCTACCGCTATCCATACCCGGGGCGGGCCCCGATGCGCCACCAGCCGACAGCACGGACCAGCCTCTATGACGCGGCCGTTCAACGGCATCACGGGGGCATCGACCAGCTCGTGATCCTCGGGGCGGGATTCGACACCCGGGCGTTCCGGCTTGTGCCCGAGGACCACGTGCGGTGCTTTGAACTCGACCTGCCCCGGACCCAGGCTTTCAAACTCGCGATGCTCGAGAAGGCGGGCCTCTCCACCCGCCTGGCCACGTACGTGCCCGCGGATTTCGAGACCGAGGACTGGATGGAGAAGCTGGTGGCGGCCGGTTTCGAACCGAGCCGGCCCGCACTGTTCCTCTGGGAAGCGGTGACCATGTACCTGGACCGCGCCGCGGTCGAGGCGACACTGCGCAGGATCGCCGGCACCGCCCCGGGCAGCATCGTGGCCTTTGACTACTTCTCCAGGGAAACTATCGCCTCGCGGTCGCCCTACATGCGATATGCCCGGGCTGCAGCGAGATTCGTCGGCGAGCCCCTGACCTTTGGCATCGACAACACTCCCCCGGCCAGGAAGAGCGCCGCGGCCTTTGTTGGATGCTTCGGACTGGCCCTTGAGGAGCACAGGAATTTCGGCAGGGAGACCCGACGGCGGTCGGCGCCGGGCGGTTTCGCCACCGCCGTCGTGCCTGAAAACGGACAGCGAAACCCGGCGAACCGCCGTGATGAGGGGAAACCATGACACAACGCAGCCACAGCCACGAGCATGACGCCGCCGAACATGCGGCCGTCGAGGAGGCGGCCGCCGAGGAGGCAGCGCCCGGTACCGCCGCCCGGATGTGGGATGAAAAGTACAGCAGCCGGTCCAGGATGTGGAGCGGGGAGCCGAATCCGCAACTCGTCGCCGAGGTGGCGGACCTTCCTGCCGGCGAGGCCCTGGACCTGGGGTGCGGCGAGGGCGCGGACGCGATTTGGCTCGCTGCCCGCGGTTGGAGCGTGACGGGCCTGGACGTTTCCGCCGTCGCCCTGGAGCGCGCGGCCGCCCACGCCCGGGAACGAGGCCACGACGCCACCATCGAGTGGGTGCAGCAGGATCTTGCCACCTGGGTCCCGGACCGGCTGTTCGACCTCGTCACGGCCCAGTTCCTGCATTCCACCCAGATGCCGTGGCAGCAGGCGTTGCAGCTCGCCGCGGCCGCGGTCCGGACCGGCGGGACACTGCTGATCGTCGGCCATCACCCCGACGGGCTGCCTCCGTGGGGCGCGCACCACACTCCGGAGAAGTTCTTCACGGCCGAGGACCTTGCCCGGGAACTCCGGATCGAGGAGCCGCTGTGGCGCGCCGAGGTCCTGGACAGCCGGCGTCGCAGCGCCGTCGGACCCGACGGCGCTGCGGTGTCCCTCAGGGATGCCGTGCTGCGGGCCACGCGCCTGGCCGCCCAGTAGGCGGCCCGGATTGGGCTCAACCTGAACGATTCGGGCGAGTGCGTCGCCCCCGCCGGGCAAAAATGTGACAAAAGACAGCGGACGACAACTGAGGCTAAGATGATCGACAGTTGTCGAACCTGCCCACGGGTGGGCGATCCGCGGAAAAGCCATCACGGCGGCCGCACCGGGCGGCCGTGCCGGCGTCGCGTTCTCCCCCGGAGCCCGCGAAGAATGCGGGTTCCGGGGCCGCTCCGGCACCGCGCGGAGGGCGCCGGTGCCGCCGGGGAACACGACACGTGACCGACCAGACGGTCCACACACGCGGACCGACGTGACAACAGGGGCCGCGAAATACCGGCCCTAATCTTGATCTACCCGCCAAAACTGTTACCTCCGTCACATCCTGACGGAACTGTGCGGCCCGCATCGCGGAACCCCCGCCCGTTGCGGCCGCCCGTGACAAGGAAGAAGCCTCATGTCTGAACGCACCATCACGGCCGCTCCGGCCACTGCAGAATCTGACATTGCCCAATCTGGAACCGCCGCCTCCGCCAACGGTGGATCCGGCGCCGGGAACCGCGAGCCGCACCTCGCCCGGGCCCTCGGAAACCGCCACATCCAGCTGCTCGCCATCGGCGGCGCCATTGGCACCGGCCTGTTCATGGGGTCCGGAAAGACCATCTCGCTCGCCGGCCCGTCCGTCATCTTCGTCTACATGATCATCGGCTTCATGCTGTTCTTCGTGATGCGTGCCATGGGCGAGATCCTGCTCTCGAACCTGAACTACAAATCCTTCAGCGACTTCGCCGGAGACCTCCTGGGCCCGTGGGCCAGCTTCTTCACCGGCTGGTCCTACTGGTTCTTCTGGGTGGTCACCGGGGTGGCGGACATCGTCGCCATTTCCGGTTACGTTGACAAGCTCGCTCCCGGCACGCCCCTGTGGATCCCGGCGCTGCTCACGCCGGTGGTCTTGATCCTCCTGAACCTGCCCACCGTGAAGGCGTTCGGTGAAGCGGAGTTCTGGTTTGCCATCATCAAGGTGGTCGCCATCGTGGCCCTGATCGTCACCGGCGCGGTCATGATCGCCACCCACTTCACGTCCCCGAACGGCGCTGAAGCCAACCTCGCCAACATGTGGAACGACGGCGGCATGTTCCCGCACGGCATGTTCGGCTTCGTCCTCGGCTTCCAGATCGCCATCTTCGCCTTCGCCGGGATCGAACTGGTAGGCACCGCCGCCGCCGAAACCAAGGACCCGGAGAAGAACCTGCCGCGCGCCATCAACTCCATCCCGGTCCGTGTCCTCCTCTTCTATGTGGGCGCCCTGGTGGTCATCATGGCCGTCAATCCTTGGCGGACCATCGACCCCGCCAGCAGCCCGTTCATCGGCATGTTCACCCTCGCCGGGCTGGGGATCGCCGCTGTGGTCATCAACCTTGTGGTCCTGACCTCCGCCGCCTCCAGCGCCAACTCCGGAATCTACTCAACCTCCCGGATGGTCTACGGCCTCGCCCAGGACGGGAACGCCCCCAAGGCGTTTGGAAAGCTCAGCATCCGCAAGGTACCGCAGAACGCGCTGCTGTTCTCCTGCATCTTCCTGCTGGCCGGTCTGGTCCTGCTCTATTCCGGCGACTCCGTGATCGGCGCGTTCACAGTGGTCACGTCCGTGGCGTCCGTGCTGACCATGTTTGTGTGGTCCATGATCCTGGTCAGCTACATCGTCTTCCGCCGCCGCCGGCCGGCCCTGCACGCGGCTTCGTCCTTCAAGATGCCCGGCTCCGCCTTCATGCCGTACGTGGTGCTCGCGTTCTTCGTATTCATGCTGGTGGCGCTGGGGCAGGCCGACGACACGCGCCTGGCACTCTTCGTGGCGCCCGTGTGGTTCCTGCTGCTCGGCGCGGCCTGGCACTTCAACCGCAAGTCCCCGCTGCAGCAGGCCCGGATTGTGGAATGGAAGGCCGTCCGCTCACAGGAGGAAGCCCGCGCGGCTGCCTGATCCGTGAATTGTGATGCACAGGAGTGGGGGGGGGGGGGGGGCCACGGCGGCGATCCCGATCACCGCCGTCAGCGCGAACACTCCCGCAAACGACGCCGACGGCGCCGCCGTCGCGAATGCGGCGAACACGATTCCGGTGCCGGCGAGAGCCAGGGCGCCGCCCAGGGAATCCGAAATGGACATCGCCGAACTGTTGAAGCCCTCGGTGTCCTTGGTGGAGAGGGCCAGGGTCATGACGCTCAGCCGCGGATACATCAGGCCCATGCCGCCCCCGGCGAAGATCCATCCCGCGATCGCGACGGCAGCCGGCCAGGCCAGCACCGTGGTCACGAGGGCCAGGAGGACTGCGCCAAGGACGAGGGCCGAGCCGATCCGCACGGCTTTCCGGTGCTCCAGCCGGGTCCCCAGCCGGCCCTGGATGGCCGACGCCGCCGCCCAGGCGATGGCGCCGCCGGTGAGCGTGAGGCCCGCAAACGTCGGGGCGAAGGCGTAGCGTTCCACGAGCAGGTACGGCAGGTAGACCTCGGCGCCGAAGAATGCCGCGGACGCGAGCCCGCGGGTGAGGATCACGCTCGGCAGGCCGCGCCGGGCGGTCAGCGTTCCGCGCGGCATGAGGGGACGGACGGCCAGGAGTGCGACGGCGACGGCGGCCGCCGCCAGCACCCCGCCGGCGACCGGTACCGCGGCGGACAGGTTCAGGCCCAGCACGGCGAGCGCCGCCAGCGCCGCCAGCGCCAACTTGGCAAGGCCGCCCGGCGGACGGCCGCCGGGCGCAGGCTCCGCGGCCGGGGAATCTCCGGCGACGCCCGGGCTGCCGTTCAGACCGCGCAGGGCCGG
Organism: Arthrobacter sp. P1_H7; assembly: GCF_056405215.1. Lineage (NCBI taxonomy): Bacteria > Bacillati > Actinomycetota > Actinomycetes > Micrococcales > Micrococcaceae > Arthrobacter > Arthrobacter sp. P1_H7. The sequence goes on from NZ_JBFUCO010000010.1 coordinate 150,457, forward strand.
GGCCGTCAGGAGCAGGGCCGGGACCACGAGTCCGACCACGCCGAGAAAGACCCACTGCCAGCCGGCCAGTTGGGCCACGGCGCCGGCCGCGAACGGCCCCACGAGGGACGGGATGACCCAGGCCGCGGAGAAGGCGGCGAAGATTTTCGGATGCAGGACTGGCGGGTAGACCCGGGCAATGACCACATACAGGGCCACGGTAAGCCCGCCCCCGCCGAGTCCCTGCACCAGCCGGCCGGAGACGAGGACCGGCATGGTTCCGGCAGTACCGGCGATGAGCAGGCCGAGCACGAACATGCCCACCGCGGCCAGGAGCGGCGCCACCGGCCCCTTGCGGTCCGACCAGCTGCCCGCGGCCACCATGCCGATCACCCCGGTGGCGAGCGGCCCGGCGAAGGCCAAGGCGTAGAGTCCCGCACCGTCCAGTTCCCGGCTGACGAGCGGCATGATGGTGGTCACCGCGAGGGACTCGAAGGCCGCCAGGAACACCAGCGCGCAGGCGCCGAGTGTCACCAGCAGGTAGCTGCGGTGGAAGATGCCGGCCGATTCCGGGACGGACTTCGGACGGGATTCCTGATGAGGAGGCGGGTCGGTCTGTGGCACGTGCCACAGCTTACAACCGGGCGCGCCGCGCCCCGCCTGCCGGTTGGCTTGTCAGCTGCCGGTCGGCCGCAGTCAGTCCGCCTCGTCGAACCCCTGGGCAGGAACCACGACGGCGCCACTGGCCCTGGAGTCCGGGTTCAGCAGCCAGCCCACACGCTTGACCGTGCTCAGCATGACGACGCTTTCCACGAGCTCGATCCCGGGCACCTTTTGCTGCAGCGCCACCTCGATGTTCATGACGTCCGCCAGGGACTGCAGCCACATGATGATCACGAAATTCGTGGGCCCCGTGGTGGAGGCGCTGAGCCGGACGTTCCGCATGGTCCTCAGCTCGGCGGCGGCCGCCTCGTGCCGCCCGGCGGGGACGTTGACGAACCATTGGCAGGTCACGGGGAAAGCGGAGAGCTTCTGGGCCACCTCGCACCGGAATGACAGGATGCCGCTGGCGAGCACACGGTTGAGTTGGCGCTGGACGGTGGCAGGGTGCCTGCCCAGGCCGCGGGCAATGTCCGCCGCCGTGGCCCGCCCGTCCCTGGCCAGGAACGGCAGGAGCGCCAGATGACTCTCCGGCAACGCCTCACGGGCGGCGGCCTGGGCAACCCCGGTGGCCTCGGGGCCGGCCAGCGCCCGCACGGCGGCCTGCTGCGCGCGGCTCAACACGTTCAGCCGCCAGGAGCCGCCGCTCGCGTGCAGCCTGGTGCAGAGGGCGGTCTGATATTTGAGGAGGCCGTCAATCTCCTTCAGCCGCGAGATGACTTTCAGGCTGAAATCGTCCAGGGAGGGCGTAATGACGGTCAGCATGAGGTCCCGGTGGCTGGCCGCCTCCTCCACCGTGACGATTTCCGGCATCTCGGCGAGCCTGGCGGTGACTTCCTCGCGCCGGTGCATTTCACAATCCACGGCGACGAACGCCAGGCACATCTGCTGGGGGTCGCCGATCAGGTGCGCGGTGATCCAGGACACCCCAGAGTCCAGCAGCCGCTGCCACCGGGCGGCGAGAGTGGTGGCGTGCACGCCCAGCACCTGGGCCGCATCCGCCCAGCTCAGGCGCGGGGCAATCTGCAGGACGTTGATCAGGGCAAGATCGTCCTCGCTGAGTTCCACCATTTTTCCCTTCATTAATGCACGAAACCTGCGTCAACAGTCTATTCCTGCATTTTTTCTGGCGTTTGCATGGGTGTGAACCATGTCACTTGAGAATAGACGCAGGACGTCCTCGCCGGACGCGAAGCAAGCCAATTGGCCAACCAAGCCGCTCGCCAACCAGGCGATTTCGACAAACAAGGAGAACACGTGCCGATCACCGCAGACGCCCGGGAAATGCAGACGGACCTTGCCCGGCTCCGCCATGAACTGCACCGGGAACCCGAGATCGGCCTTGCGCTGCCCCGCACCCAGGAGAAGGTGCTCAGGGCCCTGGACGGGCTTCCCTACGAGATCACCCTGGGCCAGGACACGACGTCGGTCACCGCGGTACTGCGGGGCCAGGGGTCCGGGACCGAAGCGGGCTCCCGCCCGGCGGTGCTGCTGCGCGCGGACATGGACGGCCTGCCGGTGCAGGAGAAGACGGGCGTGGACTACACGTCCCGGACCGACGGCGCCATGCACGCCTGCGGTCACGACCTGCACACTGCCATGCTGGCCGGAGCCGCCACGCTCCTGGCCGAACGCCGGCACCAGCTGGCCGGCGACGTCGTCCTGATGTTCCAGCCGGGCGAGGAAGGCTTCGACGGCGCCAGCCACATGATCCGCGAAGGCGTGCTGGATGCCGCCGGCCGGCGTGTGGACGCCGCCTATGGCATGCACGTGTTTTCCGCCCTGGAACCGCACGGCACGTTCTGCACCAAGCCCGGCGTCATGCTCAGCTCCTCCGACGGCCTGGTGGTCACCGTGCTCGGCGCCGGCGGCCACGGGTCGGCCCCGCATTCCGCCAAGGACCCCGTGACGGCGGCCGCCGAGATGGTCACCGCCCTCCAGGTCATGATCACGCGCCAGTTCAACATGTTCGACCCCGTAGTCCTCTCCGTGGGGGTCCTCCAGGCCGGCACCAAGCGCAACATCATCCCGGAAACCGCACGCATCGAGGCCACCATCAGGACCTTCTCCGAGGAAGCCCGGCAGAAAATGATGGACGCCGTGCCGCGCCTGCTGAAGGGAATCGCGGCGGCGCACGGCCTGGACGTCGACGTCGACTACCAGCAGGAGTATCCGCTGACCATCACGGACGAGGACGAAACGCACACCGCGGAGAATGTCATTGCGGGCCTGTTCGGTGATTCCCGGCTCTCCCGCTGGGCCACCCCGCTGAGCGGCTCCGAAGACTTCTCGAGGGTTCTGGCCGAGGTCCCCGGCACGTTCATCGGGCTGAGCGCCGTCCCCCGGGGCGCCGACCACGCCACTTCGGCGTTCAACCACTCCCCGTACGCCACGTTCGACGACGGCGTGCTGGCTGACGGCGCCGCACTCTACGCCGAGCTCGCCATCTCAAGGCTGGCCGCACTCGCGGCCGCCGACGCTCCCGCCGCGGCCAACACTGTTGCCGCCGCCTCCGCCCTTTCCTAGCCGCACCCCCGAGGGAGAAGACCATGACTGCAGCCACGATCACGCCGGCGGCAACCCGAACATCCACCCGCAAGACGCTCGTCGGCACCGGCATCGGCAATGCCGTCGAATGGTACGACTGGGCCATCTACGCCACGTTCACGCCGTTCATCGCCAGCCAGCTCTTCAGCAAGTCGGATCCTGCGTCCGCGGTGCTGTCCACGCTGGCGATTTTCGCCGTCGGCTTCGTCGCCCGGCCTTTCGGCGGCTTCCTCTTCGGTTGGATCGGTGACCGGATCGGCCGGAAGGCTTCGATGACCCTGGCCGTGGGGCTGGCGTCGGTGGGCAGCCTGATGATCGGCATCGCACCTACGTTCGCGGCCGTCGGCGTCTGGGCATCGCTCACGCTCCTGGTGGCGCGCCTGATCCAGGGCCTGGCCCACGGCGGCGAGCTGCCGTCGTCGCAGACGTACCTGTCCGAAATGGCGCCGAAGGAACACCGCGGCTTCTGGGCCACCCTGATCTACACCTCCGGCACCGTGGGCATCCTGTTCGGAACCCTGCTCGGTGCCGTGCTGAACATGAGCCTGAGCACCGAAGTCATGAACGCGTGGGGCTGGCGCATCCCGTTCCTGATCGGCGCGGCCATGGGTCTCTACGCGCTGATCATGCGGTCCCGGCTGCACGAAACGGACGTCTTCGAGGGCGAAGCCTCAGCGGAGAAGCGCGCACCGATCTGGCCGCAGATCGTCCGCCACCGCAAGCAGGCCCTCCAGGTGATCGGCCTGACGGTCGGCCTGACCGTCATCTACTACATCTGGGGTGTCGTCGCTCCCAGCTACGCCACCACCGCCCTGAAGATCGACCGGGGCGAGGCCCTGTGGGCCGGCGTGATCGGCAACATCGTCTTCATCGCGGCGCTGCCCTTCTGGGGCAAGCTGGCGGACCGGATTGGACGCAAGAAAGTGCTGTGGGCCGGTGCGATCGGCGCAGGCATCATGCACTTCCCGATGACCGCCCTGCTCAAGGATTCCGCCTGGCAGCTGGCCGTCAGCATGTCCGTCATGCTGATCTTCATCGCTGCCAGCGCTGCGATCGTCCCGGCCGTCTACGCCGAGCTGTTCCCCACGAGCATCCGCACCGTGGGCGTCGGAGTGCCCTACTCGATCTGTGTGGCCGTGTTCGGCGGAACCGCGCCCTATCTGCAGCAGTGGCTCGGCACCACCGTGCAGATGCCGCAGCTGTTCAATGTGTACGCCGTGCTTCTGCTCGCCATCTCCGCGGCCTTCGTCTTCACCATCCCGGAAACGAAAGGCAAGGACCTCACCCTCTGATCCGGTCCGGCCCGGTTGAGCTATCAGTTGTGGCTGTCCTGGAGGGTTCAGGACGAACAGCACACCCGCCGCGGCAAAGGACCCGGTGGACTGGTGCAGCTGGCCGACCAGGAGCGTGCCGCTGGAGCCAACCCCGTAGCCCACGCCCTGCATCATCCCGGAAAGGTGGGCCGCGGTGTGCCCGTCCCGGGTGCGGACCATGATCAGCGTCAGCGCGGCGGCGGTCAGGCTCCCCTGCCCCAGGCCGAGCAGCCCGGTCCACAGCCAAAGGAATTCCACAGGCCCGAAGATGCTCAGCGCGAAGCCTCCGCCGGTCATGAGCGCCACCGCCGTGTTGAGGGCGCGCTGGTCCCGGAACCGGGTGGCCAGCGCCGGCGCGAACAGCGAGCCGAGCATCTGCAGCGCAATCGAGGCCGAGACGACCAGGCCGGCCGCGCCGCCGTCCACGCCGCGTTCGCGCAGGATCGGTGCGAGCCAGGCGAAGACGCTGAAGGACATCATGGCCTGCAGGACCATGAACCCGGTCACCTGCCAGGCCACGGCGGAACGCCAGACGTTGATGCCGCCGGCCGGCCGCGCCGCCCCGCCGGGACGGGCCCGGAGCGCCGGCGGCAGGAACAGCAGAAGGACGACGCCGGCCGGCAGCGCCCAGAACCAGAGCGCCGCCGTCCACTCCCCGCTCGCGCGGAAGACCGGGAACGTGAAGCCGGCACCGAGCGCGGCCGAGGCACAGATCGCCGTGGTGTAGAGGCCGCCCATGAGGCCCAGGCGATGTGGGAAGTCACGCTTGACCACGCCCGGCAGCAGCACGTTGCAAAGTGAAATTGCGGCGCCGCACGCGGCGGTTCCGGCGAGCAGAGCCGGAAGGTGGCCGGCCGCCGGCAGCTCCACGGGCCGCAGCAGCAGCCCGGCAGTGAGCACCGCCATGGCACCGAGCAGCACCCGTTCGGCCCCGAACCGGCGTGCCAGCCCAGGGGCTAGCGGGGCGAACACCCCGAGCAGGGTCACCGGGACCGTGGTGAGCACCATGACCGCCCAGGCCGGCAGCCCGGCGTCGGCCGTCACCTCCGGCAGTACCGCAGCGAAGCTCGAAAAGACTGTGCGCAGGTTCAGCCCGATCAGTACCAGGCAGATCCCCAGATACGCGAGCTGCCGGCGGCCGGCGGCACGCGGCGACCCGGCGGGGCCGTCCCGGAGGACGGCACCGGCCGAATGGTCCAACTCGTCAGTTTTCCCAGCTGAGGTCACCCGCCCCATTCTTGCAGCCCCGCTTCTCTACCCCTATCCCGTCAACCCCCTCCTTCGCGGCCGGCCCGCGGGGAGCCTACGGGATCCCCCGGGCGGCCCTGCCCGGCGAACTCAACTATTCTGGAAGGAATGAGCGAATCCCCAGAATCCCCCGGCATGCCGGCAAACCCGGAGTCCGGCGCCCCGGACGAGACCCAGTTGCCGCGCCCCGTGACCCCCGGCAGCCAAGCCTCGTTCGGCACGTACGGAGGCCGTCCGGTGAGCTTCGTGCGCCGCGGCACGCGCCTGCAGGGCCGCCGCCAGGCGGCCTGGGAGGAACACGCGGACCGTTGGGCGGTTGAGGTCCCCCGCCACGTCGCCAACACCTCCGTCCACCCGGACTATGTGTTCGACGCGGAGGCCGAATTCGGCCGCACGGCTCCGCTGGTGGTCGAGATCGGCTCCGGACTGGGCGATGCCGTTTGCCACGCCGCGGAGCAGAACCCGGACACGGACTTCCTGGCCGTGGAGGTGTACACCCCCGGCCTGGCCAACACTTTGATCAAAATCAACAGCCGCGGGCTGAGCAACGTGCGGGTGGTCGAGGCGAACGCGCCCGAGGTGCTGGCAACCATGCTCCCGGCCGGCTCCGTCACGGAACTCTGGGTGTTCTTCCCGGATCCGTGGCACAAATCCCGGCACCACAAGCGCCGCCTCATTCAACCGGCCTTCGCTGATCTCGCCGCCCGGGCCATCAAACCCGGCGGCACCTTCCGGATCGCGACCGACTGGTCCAACTACGCCGTTCACGTCCGCGAGGTCATGGCGGGCTCGGCAGAGTTCGAGAACCTGCACGAGGGCGAGCGCGCCGGCGCGGACAGCCCCCTGACCCAGGTGTGGGAATCCGGCGTCGAGTCCCGCGTGGGCGGAGCGCCCGTCAAGGAAGGCCGGGCGCCCGTCAGCACCGAGCACACCGGACCCAACGAGGGCGTCGACGGGACCGGCGGGTGGGCGCCGCGGTTTGAGGGCCGCATTCTGACCAGTTTCGAAAACAAGGCGCACGAAGCCGGCCGCCTGATCTTCGACCTCAGCTACCGCCGGATTTAGGCACGCCCGGTTCACGGGTATCTGTCGCTGAGCGGCTTCGCGTGGCACGATTACGGAACGAATCACGCTAGGTAGTACTAAGGAAACGATCATCAAACGAGAAATGAAGGACGCTGCTGACGTCGCCGAGGACGTCACCAATTCGAAGCCCCTCGAAATCGCAGCGCGGGCCGGGTTCGCCGTGTCGGGGTTGCTGCACTTCCTCATCGGGCTGGTCGCGATCCGGCTCGCCATGGGCGGCCAGGGCCAGGCCGATGTCAGCGGCGCGGTGGAGGAGCTCGCCGGGCAGCCGGCGGGGCCGTTGCTGCTCTGGACTTCTTTTGCCGCCTGCGTAGCGCTGGCCATCTGGCAGACATCCGACGCCATTTTCGATTTCGGGCACCTGCCGACGAAGAAGAAGGTCGGCAAGAAACTCAAAGCAGCCCTGCAGGCCGTGGTGTACGCCGCGTTTGCCCTGACGCTCGCGTCGGTCGCCACCGGGGCCGGCTCCGACAACCGCGAGTCGACTTCCGATATGACCGTAAACCTCATGAAGGCGCCGGGCGGCGTTGCGCTCCTGGTAGTCATCGGCGCCGCGGTAGCCGTCACCGGGATCGTCTACGCGATCCGCGGCTTCAAGAAGTCCTTCGTCAAGTACCTGCGCATGCCGTCCCAGCCGCAGGCCCGCACCGCGGTGACGGTGATCGGCATGGTGGGCTACGTTGCCAAGGGCTTTGCGCTGCTGCTGGTGGGCCTGCTCATCATCATCGCCACGGTGAAGGCACACCCCGAAGAGTCAACCGGGCTCGACGGCAGCCTGAAGGCCCTGCGGGAGCAGCCGTTCGGCGTGTACTTGCTGGCCGCAGTGGGTGTGGGACTGATCTGCTACGGCATCTACATGGCGGTGCGGGCCAAGCTCGCGAAGATGTAGGCTGGCGCCGATTTTCCGGATCCCGGGCCGATCTTCCGGATTCCGGATCCCGGACCGGACGGGCCGACGGGCCGCCAGGGGAGGGCTACCCCTGGGGCACGGCGATGACAGCCACGGTCTGCTGCTGCTCGTCGCGCATCTCCACACTGGCGATTTTGGCCAGCTGCACCGGCGTCGCCCCGGTGATCCGGACCCTGCCGGTGGGCGTGGCCGTCCACGCGCAGGCACGGTCCACGCCGCCGTCACGGTCCTTCACCCAGAGCGAGAGTGTCCCGGCGACGGGCAGGCTGCGGCCGTCCACCGCCAGTTCGGTGCCCCAGGTTTTCTTGACGAGCCCCACCGTGACCTCCAACCCGCTGCTGGCCGCAACGGAATAGCTCGCGTCCGGTTTGGCGGGTTGGTTCAGCAGCGGACCGGCCAAGATCCCCAGCCCCAGGCAGGCGGCGGCCGCCGCGGCCACCGCCGACGTCCACCGGCGCCGCACCTTCCGGCGTCGGGCGGCGAGCTCGTCCAGGAGCCGGCGCGGGACAGGTTCGGGTTCCGGCGGGACCAGCGCGCGTTCCCGGGCGGCCGCCGCCGCGGCGGTGAGCGCGACGGCGTCGGACACCGGGATCGCGTCCAGCAGCGCGGGGAGGCTGGCAAGGTCGTCCAACTCCTGGCGGCAGTCCCCACACACGGCAAGATGCTGTTCGAAGGCCGCGGCTTCGGCCGGTTCCAGCCCGCCGAGCAGGTACGCGCCGAGGAGGTGATGCAGCTCGGTCCCGTTCACTGCTGCACCCCCATTTCGTCGAGGATCGTCCGCAGGGCCCGGACGGCGTAGAACGCCCGAGACTTCACCGTGCCGTTGGGGATCTTCAATTGGGCCGATGCCTCCTGGACTGTGTAGCGGCGATAGTGGAGCGCAACAAGGACCTCGCGGTGTTCCGCGCTGAGCCGCAGCAACGCCTCTTCCATCAGCACCTTGTTGAGCAGCTCATCGATGCGCCCGGCGCCGACGCCGCCTTCCGGGAGGGCCTGGACATCGCGGTCGCCGGCTTCCTGCGGCCGCCGCTGGGCCTTGCGGTAGTTGTCGATCATGATGTTGCGGGCCGTCCGGAACAGGTAACTGCGCAGGCTGCCGGTGATCTGCGGCGCCTGCTGCCAGACCCGCAGCACCGTCTCCTGGACGACGTCGTCGGCGAGCTGAGGATCCCGGGAGACGCTGAGGACAAAGCGCTTCAGGGCCGTTCCGTGGTCGCGGTAGATCGCAGCCACCACGTCTTCGTCCAGCGGCATTGCCCACCTCCCGGGAACCTTGTTCTGCCCCTGTATGACGTACGGGCAGGCCCAATAGTTCAGTGTGCCCCAGGACGGCCCGACACGAACATGTCGGTTCCGCCATGAACCATTCCGAGCTCCATGGCGTCGTATCCGGTAGCGCCGGCCTCCGAGTTGGGCTGGCTCGAGTCTAGGAGCAGCAAATGAAGAAGCACCTCAGCATTGGCTTGTCCGCGTTCGCTCTGGCCGTCCTCCTGTCCGGCTGCGGCGGCGGAACGACCACGACGCCGACGTCGGCGGCACCGGCCACGTCCGCTCCCGCAGAGACCGCCACCAGCGCGCCGGCCAGTTCCGCGCCGGCGTCCACATCTGCCGCGGAGCTCTCGGTGGCCGAGTCCAAGGCGGGCCAGATCGTGGTGGGCGCCCAGGGACTGAGCGTCTATTACTTCACCAAGAACACGAAGGATTCCGGAAACAGCGTCTGCACCGGCGCGTGCCTGACGTCGTGGCCCCCTGTCACGTCGACGACAGCCACTCCCACAGTTAATGGCGTCACCGGCAAGGTCGGAACCATCCCAACGGCTGACGGAAAGATGCAGGTGACCATCAACGGGATGCCGATCTACTACTACTCCAAAGACCAGACCGCGGGCGACATCACCGGCCAGGGCGTCGGCGGGGTCTGGTACCTCGTGGCACCCTCCGGGGAAATGATCACGGCACCGCCGGCCGGGTAGGCTCGCCGGCCGCGGATCCGCCCGATCCGGTTCGCCGGGCAGGACAACTAAGCGCGGCATGGCCGGGCCATGGACACTACCGTCACTAAGCACGGTACGGCCGGCGCCTGCATTTGGGGGGCAGACGCCGGCCGTACCGAGAAACTGTCGGGTAAGGCCGCCTACGCGCGGGCCTTTTCGAACTCGGCTGACCCTTCGAATTCCTGAGTCTCGAATTCCTCGGCTTCCTCGAACTCCACAGCCGCGAGGATTTCCTGGGTCCGCGGATTGAGCATGAAGGCCTCGTCGTCGTCCTCCAGCATGAGGAATTCGCCCTGTTCCGTGGTGAAGTGCCAGGCCAGGGTGGTCTCCCCGTTGTGCTCGTAATTGGGATCGCCCATGGTGATCCGCTCCAGGCTGTGGCCGGCAATCTCACAAAGCTCCCGGATGATCTGTTCGAACTCCGGCGCGTCACGGAGCGCTTCCTCGGCGGCTGCCGCCTGGCGCTCGGCGAGGTCGGAAAGCCGGGCCACCCGCCCGGCAATGTGGGCGTCGAGGTCGTCGTCGGAAAGGACCAGCAAGTCCTCCTGGCCGCGCAGCCACGTGGCATTCAGTGCAGCGATGTCCTCCGTTGCGAGGATCGACTCGAATTCCCCGTCCAGTTCTTCAATGCGCCGAACGGCGTCGGAGACTCCGTCCCCGGGTTCGCCTTCCTCTGTGCCGCCTCCGGCGGCCCAGCCGCTGCCGCCGTCGAGGTAGCTGTCGACGTCGCTGTCGGTCAGGGCGCCGAAGGCGGCCACCGTGCGGTTGAAGAGGTCCAGGTGCGCGCCGGCACCCATGGCCGCCAGGCCTTCCCGGACATAGGGGTCGACTTCCTCGCGTTCGGGCGCGGTGAACACGTACTGCGCGAAGCCGCCGGCCAGCGCCTGCGTCAGGTAGAAGTCCACGTAGTAACTGCGCAGCGCGGCCGGGGAGATCTCTTCCGTGTCCAGCAACTCCTCGAACATGGCGTTGACCACGTTGACGTTCGCGTCGACGACGTCGTCGTTTCCGCCCTTGAGGCTTTCCGTGGTCAGTACGGTGGGGTAGCTGTGGGCGGACTGGATGGTGGGCTCGCCGTTGGTCATGCGGGATCCTTACTGCTGGCACTGCTGGTTCTCCGGACCTCTCCACGGTAGGTCCGTCTTCACGGCGGGCGGCCAAGCCCCAGTTGAACGTCAGGCGAAGTTTGAGTGGCGGTTGCGCGGGCGGCGGCGAAGTTCCTGGGGCCCGGCAGGCTCGGTAAGATGGATCAGATGACCACCTGCCGAAAGTAGCGCGCACATGCCATCCCATCCGGACGAGAGTGCGGCACTGGCAATACAGACTCCCGCGATCAACGACCGCTCCCTCGCGGCCGGGCTCGCTTACGCCATGGGGAGCCGCGTTTCCGGGATCTCCTTCGACGCGGCCACAGGCCTGCTGCTGGGCAAGGTGCGGGGCGGTTCCGACGTGCCGTATTCCACGACGGCGAAGCTGGTCCGGAAGGCGGGCGGCTGGAGCTGCACGGTGGGCGTCTGCAGCTGCCCGGTCCGCAAGGACTGCAAGCACGTGGCGGCCCTGCTCTTCGCGGCCGAGGACAACCCGGCCACCCGGATGCAGCTGCTGGCCCCCGCCGAGGGCACCCGGCTCTCCCGCCAGAGCGCGCCGCCGGAAATGGCCGACTGGGAGCAGGCCCTCAGCCCCCTGATCGCCCATCCGGGAATCACGCCGTCCGCCAACGGCACCCCGCTGGCGCTCCAGTTCGACGTCGAGGAACCCGCCCCGCACTTTTCCTACACGGGCCGCCGCGATCCGCTCCGCAGCGTCCGCCAGCTCAAGGCACGCCCCGTCATCATGGGGGCCAAGGGCAAGTGGATCCGCGGCGACGTCTCCTGGAGCACGCTGAGCTACCTGAACTACCGGCGCGAATGCAACGAGGCGCACGTCGAGTGGATGCAGGAATTCCTCGCCTCGCACACCGCCGTGGCGAACCGCCAGCACTCCGGCACCGGGCTGTGGCTGGGACTGAACACCTACGCCGGAAAGAACCTGTGGAGCCTGCTGTCCCAGGCCCAGAAAATCGGTGTCGCCCTGGTGCACAGCCGCGGCACGGAGCCGGTGCGGCTGGTCGAGCAGCCTGCCGCCGTCGGGCTGAACCTGGCGCGGTTCGGCACCGGCGGGGACGACGGCGGCCTCGAGCTCGCGCCGACCATCACGGTCGAAGGCGAGGTGGTGGATCCGGCGTCGGTCGGGACCATCGGCCGCCCGGCGCACGGAATCTTCCTGGCTTCCGACGGCGACGCCCTGCCCGGTATCGCCCCCACCGACCCCGTCATCACCCTTGCCCCGCTGGAGAGCGGTCTCAGCGAGGAACTGCTGACCTTCGTCACGGGCGGGACCACCCTGCACATCCCCGCCCGGGACGAAAGCCGCTTCCTGACCGGCTTTTACCCGAAGCTCAAGCAAACCGCCCGGGTTACCGCCTCCGACGAATCGGTGGAACTGCCCACGCTGGCCGTCCCCACCCTGTCCCTGCTGGCCAACTACGGGGCGGACCACCGGGTCCGGCTGCATTGGGAATGGCACTACACCTCCGGAAACCTCGTCACGGCGCAGCCGCTGTGGCGGCACCCGGGCGATCACGGCTATCGGGACGACCCGGCCGAGGCCCGCATCCTTGAGGCGGTCGGGCAGCCCTGGGACGTCGTGCCGGCCCTGGGCGAGTCTGCGACCGGCGGCTGGGGAACGCCGCGCCTGGCAGCCACGGCAGAACTGTCCGGGCTGGACACCCTCGCCTTCACCGAGGACGTGCTCCCCCGGCTCCGCGATCTCCCCGACGTCTCCGTGGATACCTCCGGCGAAATTGCGGACTACCGCGAGGCCGAAGAAGCCCCGGTGGTGGCGATCTCCACCAAGGCGACGGACAGCCGCGACTGGTTCGATCTGGGCATCGTCATCACCCTGGAGGGCCAGCCGGTTTCCTTCGCGGCACTGTTTTCCGCCCTCGCCGCCGGCCAGACCCGCATGCTGCTCCCCAGCGGGGCGTACTTCGCGCTGGACCTGCCGGAGCTGCACCAGCTGCGGGCGCTGATCGACGAGGCCCGCTCCCTGCAGGACAACCCCGGTGACAAAGATGCCCCGCTGCAGATCAGCCGCTTCCAGGCCGGGCTGTGGGACGAGCTCGCGCACCTGGGCATCGTGGATGAACAGGCCGCGGCGTGGCGCGAGTCCGTTGGCGGCCTGCTCGAAGGCGGCATCAAGGGCCTGCCCCTGCCCGGGTCGCTGAACGCCGAGCTGCGCCCGTACCAGCTGGAGGGCTTCAACTGGCTGAGCTTCCTGTACCGCCACGGCCTCGGCGGTGTGCTGGCCGACGACATGGGCCTGGGCAAGACCGTGCAGGCCCTCGCGCTGATCTGTGCCGCGAAGGACGCCGCCGCAGGCGATGAAGCCGGGACCGTGTCCGGGACCGCCCCGTTCCTCGTCGTCGCCCCCACTTCAGTGGTGGGCAACTGGGAGGCGGAGACGGCACGGTTCGCGCCAGGGCTCAGCGTGCGTGCCATCGGTGAGACCTTCGCCAAGAGCGGCTCGCATCCGGCCGAGGCGATGGCCGGCGCGGACATCATCATCACCTCCTACGCCCTGTTCCGGATCGACTACGAGGCCTACGCCTCCCAGACCTGGGCCGGGCTGGTCCTGGACGAGGCGCAGTTCGTCAAGAACCACCAGTCCAAGGCCTACCAGTGCGCCCGCAAACTGCCCGCCGCCTTCAAGCTCGCCATCACCGGCACGCCGCTGGAGAATAACCTGATGGAATTCTGGGCACTGACCTCGATCGTGGCTCCCGGGCTCTTTTCCAGCCCTAAACGGTTTGCCGAGTATTACCAGAAACCGGTGGAGAAGAACGGCGACAAGGGGCAGCTGGACAAGCTCCGGCGGCGCGTCCGGCCGCTCATGATGCGGCGCACCAAGGAACAGGTCATCAGTGACCTGCCGCCCAAGCAGGAGCAGATCCTGGAAGTCGTGCTGAACCCGCGGCACCAGAAGGTCTACCAGACCCACCTGCAGCGGGAGCGCCAGAAGATTCTGGGCCTGATCGAGGACGTCAACAAGAACCGGTTCACCATCTTCCAGTCGCTGACCCTGCTCCGGCAGCTGAGCCTGGATCCCTCGCTGATCGATCCCTCCCTGTCCGGGGTGCGTTCCAGCAAGCTCGATGTCCTGTTCGAGCAGCTCGCGGACCTGGTGGCCGAAGGGCACCGGGCCCTGATCTTCAGCCAGTTCACCGGTTTCCTGGGCAAGGTCCGGGAGCGGCTGGTCGAGGAGAACATCGAGTTCTGCTACCTCGACGGCGGCACACGCAACCGCACCGACGTCGTGAATGAGTTCAAAAACGGCGCCGCGCCGGTGTTCCTCATCAGCCTCAAGGCCGGCGGCTTCGGCCTGAACCTGACCGAGGCCGACTACGTGTTCCTGCTGGATCCGTGGTGGAACCCGGCGTCTGAGGCCCAGGCCGTGGACCGGACCCACCGGATCGGCCAGGCCCGGAACGTGATGGTCTACCGGCTCGTCGCCAAGGACACGATCGAGGAAAAGGTCATGGCGCTCAAGGCGAAGAAGTCCCAGCTCTTCGCCGACGTCATGGAAGGCGACGCGCTCACCGGCGGCGCCCTGACGGCGGAGGACCTGGCGGGGCTGTTCAACGACTGACGCTGTCCCGGCCGGACTGATGCGTCAGCCGTGGGGCTGCGCCCGGAGCCGGGCCAGGAGCGTCGCGGCGAGCAGCGCCGTCGTCATTTCCAGCGCCATGACCGCCAGCAGCGCCCCGGAGCCCGACGGCGCCGCGCCGGCCGAAGCGGCGGCGGCGGTTCCATGGTGGCTGTGGCCCGCGCCGCCGGCCCCGGCGCCGAGAAGCAGGACCGCGTGCACGCCGGTCATCGCCAGTGCCGCGGCCATCACCTGGCGAAGGGCGCTGATGCGGCCGTGGCGCAGGATGTGCACGGCGCACGGCAGGCATACCGCCACCATGGCGAGCATGAGCAGGTTCAGCCACGTCCCGTGCTGGTTCCCGGCGACCAGCCACAGATGCGCGAGACACGACGCCGCCGTCACGGCGGCGCAGATCCGGGAATGGAAGACGATGCCGGTGATGCCGGCCCGGCGGCCCAAACTGGCGGCGACACTCACGGCGTCGGCCTAGCTGTGGCAGTGTGCGCCGGGGTCGCCATCGCCATGGCAACCAGAGGACTGTTGAGCGTTGGCCGGCACATCCAGGACTGGGCTGCGGTCGAAGAAGCCCTCCGGACGGAGCTTGAAGCCGACCGTGTCCACCGGCATGATGGGCCAGTCCTCGATCCGGGGGAAGTGCGTCAGCCCGAAGGTGTGCCACACCACGATGTCCTGGCCGTCGATGTCGCGGTCCTGGGCAATGTAGGCCGGCAGGCCTGCTCCCCCGGCGTGCTGGTTGACGAAGTCCCCTGTGGGGTACCGCTCCTCCTCCGCGAACCGGGTGACCCACAGGTCCTTCGTGGCAAAGGCCGCACGCCGGGCGATGGAGGACTCCGGGTCTGCCAACAGAGTGGGCTGGCCCTGGGCATGCAGCTTGTAGCCCACGGGTTCGCCCAAGCGGTTGCGTGATTCCGGATTGGAAATGATCCAGGTCCGGCCGCTGCGCGCGTCGGCTTCCCGGACGGCTTCCGACTCGCGCGCCAGGACAGTCCGCTTCCGGGAGAAGGCGTTGCCGCGTTCGTTGCCCTCGCCCATTCCCTGGCGGACCACGTCCTCCTCCTCCACCCGGTTGGTGAGGCCGTCGATCGCCATGTCGAGGCGGGCACTGAACAGGTGCTGATGGAACGGAGCGCCCAGGCCCGGGGCGAGCTGGGAGATGTTGGCCGAGCCGCCCTCCGGGTAGGCGGAGGTGAAAACGACGCCGGTGGCCTTGGCCTCGAACTCGATGGTGCCGTCGAGGTAGAGGTACCAGTAGAAGCCGTAGTCGTAGTTGCCGATGGTGGTGAAGAAGGAAATCACCAGGCGGCGGTTGCGGCGGGTGTAGTTGATGCCCGTCCAGAGGTCGCTGTGCTTGGCCAGGATGCCCCAGTCTTCCTCGTGCATGCAGATGCCGTTGCGGATCTCCCGGGGGTTGCCGAAGGCATCGCTGATGACGGGGCTGAGGTAGGTGATCTCGCCGAGGCAGTCGCAGCCCAGTTCCAGGGAGTTGGCGTACTGGCCCACGAGGTATTCGCCGGTGTCGAAGTAGTTCTGCCACGACCGGATCGGCGACGGGTCCCCGTACGGGACCACCATTTCGGCGATGGATGCCCGGTTGATGATGGGCCGTTTGCGGTCGCCGTCCTGGAAGGCAAGGTTGTGCAGCACCACCCCCTCGCGGACGTCGAAGCCGACGTCGACGCTCCACTTTTCCCATTCGACGTGGTTGCCGCCGGTGACCGTGAAGCTGGGTCCCTCGGGCTGGGTGATGTTGATGGGCTTCTGCGTGGTGCGCAGCGGGCCGGTGAGCTCCGGGTCGGTGTAATTGCCGTGCTCCGCGGGAATCGGGACGACGCCGGTGTCCAGCACCTGCGTGACTTCCTTGCTGACGACGTCGACGTACGCCACGAGGCCGTCCACGGGGTGCGCCCAGGCGCTGTCCTCGGGGAAATTCTGCACGAAGGCCAGGCCGCGGAGGATCCGGCGGCCCTTTTCCTCCGGATACTCGAACACCCCGGCAGACAGCGGGGCAACGCG
This sequence comes from Arthrobacter sp. P1_H7, assembly GCF_056405215.1. Classification (NCBI taxonomy): domain Bacteria; kingdom Bacillati; phylum Actinomycetota; class Actinomycetes; order Micrococcales; family Micrococcaceae; genus Arthrobacter; species Arthrobacter sp. P1_H7. Next base: position 166,914 of record NZ_JBFUCO010000010.1, read on the forward strand.
GACCTTGCTCACGTCCAGGTCACGGTTGGCCAGCGCCTTAAGCCACCGCTCGTCCGTGGCCAGGAGCTCCTCGACGACCTCGAACTCCTCTTCCAGGACAGGAAGCTCGCCGGTCACCCCCGTGTCCAGTTCGACGACGGAAATCACCGTGCCGCTGGACACGGAGACGGTCACGTCGGCCGGTTTCCCCCCGGAGACGTCGTGCACGAAGACCCGGAACCGGCGGTCCTCGATTCCCGCCGGCGCGTTCCTGGCAGGGTCCACCAGGCCCAGGTACGCGATGCGCCTGGTCTCGCCCAGCAGGCCGGCCGCGAGCAGGATGCCTTGGACTGCGGTGATCTCGGCGTCCGCGGCCAGACTGTACGGACTGTATGGACTAAACGAGGTGCGGGTCTCAGTGTGTGCGGTCATCATGACGGCCTTCGTTCGGGGACCCTGGCGGGTCAGAACTTTATTTTCTATAGTTGTAGAGAATACGGAAATGTAAGCTGTGCCACAAGAGTCCGACGCAAAATATTTGGGGAGCTGCCCGGTGCCAAAGATTGTCGACCACGACCAGCGGCGGCTTGAACTCGTCGACGCCACGTGGCGGATCATCGCCCGGCTCGGGATTGAAAGTGCCACCATGCGGGAAATCGCCCTCGAGGCAGGCTTTGCGAACGGCGCCCTCAAGCCCTACTTCCCCACCAAGGATGACCTGCTGACGTTCGCGTTCGGGCACGTCTTCAACCGCACCAACGAGCGCATCGCGGAAGTCACCGCCGGGCAGTCCGGCCTCGCGGCCCTGCGGTCATTTTGCGTCGAGGTGCTGCCGCTTGATGAAGAGCGGATCAACGAGGCCCGGATTGTGATCCCGTTCTGGCAGAAGGCCATCAACGACCCCGGCAAGGCCCGGATCCACCGGGATTCGATGGAGCAGTGGCTCGCGGCCATGCGGCAGTACCTTGCCGAGGCGCGGCGGGCCGGCGCCGTCACCACCGCCGTCGACGACGCCGCCCTGGCCGGGCAACTGCTCAATCTCCTCCTCGGCGCGCAGATCGCGGCGGCACTCGCCCCGGAAGGCCAGGTGGAACTCGGGCTGAACGAGCAACTGGAGGGGTTCCTGACCCTGCTGGCCTGCTAGGCCCGCCAGGCTTCAGGCGATCTTTATTCGCCGAGTGTCGAAAAAAGATGACATCGGCGGGCTGCGGCGCTACCCTGAGAGGACTGTGTCCCATGACACATTCCCAGAAGTACGACGGCGTCAGGATCTTCTATGACCGCAGTTGCAGCCCGCCCATCACCCAGTCCCGCCGGACAGGATGTCCTCACCAGCACGGCAGAATCCTTCGACCACTGGCGGCACCTCGTCGCGGAGTCCTTCGTTCCCCTGGCCGCCTCGAGCGCCGATGCGGACAACTTCCGCGGCCGCATGCGGGCCCGGAGGCTGGACCGCGTGGCACTCGTCGAGGTCTCCTCAACGAGCCATGAGGTCCACCGCACGCCGGCGCTGATTGCGCAGTCCAACCAGCGTTATTTCAAGCTCAATCTCCAGCTTCAGGGCACCGGGCTCCTCATCCAGGACAACCGCGAGGCAGTCCTGCATCCGGGCGATCTCTCCATCTATGACACTAGCCGCCCCTACACGCTTGCCTTCGAGGGCGACGCCCGGCTCATGGTGATGATGTTTCCATGGGACGCGCTGTCCCTGCCGCCGGACTGCATCGCGCAGCTTTCGGCCGTGCGGATGGCCTCCGACGGCGGCCTCGCCGCGATTGTCGGGCCGTTCATCGCCCACCTCGCGGAGAACCTGGATGCGCTGAGCGGCCCCAGCGGGTCCCGCCTCGCCACAAATGCCCTCGATCTCGTCTCCACGATGCTGCATTCGGAACTGGACATGTCCCCCGACCGTATGAGGCCGCAGGCCCTGCTGGCGGCCTCCGTCCGCGAGTATATCGACGCCCATCTGGCCGATCCGCTGCTCTCGCCGGCGTCCATCGCGGCGGCCCATTTCATTTCCACACGGCACCTGCACAACGTCTTCCATGAATCCGGAACCACCGTGGCGAGCTGGATCCGGACCCAGCGGCTGGAGGGGGCGCGCCGCGAACTGCGGGATCCGCTCCTGGCCGGAATGCCGGTAGGAACCGTTGCCGCGCGATGGGGCTTCCTGGATGCGGCCCATTTCAGCCGTACCTTCCGTGATGCCTTCGGCGAATCCCCCAGCGACTGGCGGCGCGGCGCCTGAAGATGACTTTGATCCGCGGCTGAAAGGCCCTGCTGTTGCCAGCACCTTCGATGGTTCCTCGCTGCAGCCCGCCCGGTTGGCGGGCTGCCGCGCGGGGGACGTCAGTTCGTGATGAGATCCGCGTGGTGGGCTGCGGCGACGTTCGGGTGGGCCCGGAGCCGGTAGCGAAGGGCGTTGTCCCCGTAGGTCTCCAGGATCGGGCTGTTGGTCGGGTCAACCGACAGACCGCGGGCCTTGGACTGAAACTCCTGGCTCACCGCGAGCTGGGGCATCGTCGCGTCCAGCGCCGGGTTGTAGAAGAAGGGAAGCGAGATCCTGTCAGTGCCGCGAAGGGGCGAGATCACCCGGTGCAGAGTCGCCTTGAGGTAGCCGTTGGTGGCCAGCTCGAGCATCTCGCCGATGTTGACCACGAATGTTCCGGGCACCTGGGGTGCGTCGACCCACCTCCCCTGGTACTCGACCTGGAGTCCGCCCTTTCCGGGTTCGACCAGGAGGAGCGTCAGGACGCCGCCGTCGCGGTGGGACCCGACACCCTGCTTCGGCTCCGGATTGGACTCCCCTGGATAACGCACAATCTTGAGCAGTGGGAAAGCCCGTGCGGCAAACGCAGCGTCGAAGGTGTCCTCTGGCGCTCCGAGGGACACGGCAAGCGCCCGCAGGAGAGCGAGGGAAATGGCGCTCAGCCGCTCGGTCCACTCAGAGACAATCGCCCGCATTTCGGGCAGTGCATCCGGCCACAGATTGGCCCCCTCCAGGCGCCAGTAGTCAGCCACGCCGGCACCCGGCTCCACAGCGTCACGCTCGACGCCAATGTCGATCTGCTCGCGCCAGTCGACCGCGCCGTCCGTGAGTTCGCCGCCGACGCGGGTGTAGCCGCGGAACTGCGGGCTGTGAACGTTCTCGACGGCGAGTTTCTGCTCGTCGGGCAATTCGAAGAAGCGGCGTGAGACGTCGAGCATGGCGTCTATGAGCTCCTGCGGGATGCCATGGCCCGCCAGATAAAGGAACCCGACTTCATGCATGGCGTTACGCAGTTCGTCCCGAAACTGGGAGGCCTCCTCCGGCCCTGCAGTCAATCGAGAGAAGTCCAGGACGGGCAATGATTCGAGTGACAATGCGTCTAGTCCTTTACAGCGAATTTGGCAAGCCGAAGCCTCTATTGGCTCCAATGTTACGGACGAAGCTGCCGCGATGAAGATAAACGTGTCGAAATAAGACATCCGGAGCAAGGCAGCGCCCTCAGGCAGGCGCCCATCGCCGACCGTCAGGCCGTGACCCCTGCGCGCGTGGCCCTGCGCTCCACGGCAATTTCCACCAGCACACCGGCGGCAAACACAATGGGTACGGTCAGCAGCAGGCCCACGGCCGTTTCGGCACTGCCGCCGATCAGTGCGGTGAAGTTGCTGATGACGAGGGACAGGACCCAGCCGAGCAGCAGGGTGGCGAGCACCGGTGCCACCACGGTCTGCCAGAGCCGGCCGGGCACCTTTTCCCGCCGGAAGTACGCGACGACGGCCAGCGAGCAGAGCATGTACAGCACCAGGAGCGCCGCCACGGCCAGCCCGCTGAACCAGGAAAAGAGGGTCAGGACAGGATCCAGGGACAGCACCGCGAACGGCGCCACGAGCAGGAAGGCGACCACGGTCTGGATCCGCGCAGCGACGGCGGGCGCCTTGTGCCGGTTGGTCCGGGCCACTATGCGGGGCATCGACCCGCGCAGGGCCAGCGAATGGAGGTAGCGGTTGATGCCGTTGTGGAAGGCGATGATGCCGGCCAGCAGGGAGGTCACGAGCAGCATGCCGGTGACTGTTCCGGCCCACGGCCCGAACAGTTCCACCATCGGGGTCAGCACGAAGGAGGTGGAATCGCCCGATTCGAGGGCCGCGCCCGCGGCGTCGATGACGTGCGAGGGTCCGTAGTAGCTGACCAGCATCCAAGATATGAAGGAGAAGAAGACCGCGATGACGCCTACCGAAAGGTACGTGGCCCGGGCGACCGTGCGGTGGGCGTCCTTGGCCTCGGCCGAGTAGATGGCCGTTGATTCGAAGCCGAACATGGAGGCGACGGCGAACATGATGGCAACGCCCGGGGCGCCCGCGCCGATCGCCGCGGGAGAGAAGGACGCCGCCAGGCTGATCCCCTCCGGTCCGCCGCCCCGCAACAGCACGGCGAACCCGAACATGAGCAGGATGGCGACCTCAAGGCCCACGAGCACCGCCAGGACCCGGGCCCCGAGTTCGATGTTGAGGGAGCCCAGCACCTGCACGCCCGCCATGGTGATGACGGCCAGAAGCCACCAGGGGACCACGATCCCGGCGGATCCGAGGACGCCCGAGAACGCCGCACCGTACAGCCCGTACATCGCGGCCTGGACCGTGCTGTACGCGAGGAGCGCGAGCCACGCCGCTCCCGCGCCGACCTTCCGCCCGAAGGCGGCGGTGACATAGGCGTAGAAGGCGCCGTTGGCCTGGATCTTGCGGCTCATCGCGACGAACCCGACGGCAAAGATCACGATCACGATGCCCACCACCAGATACGCGCCGGGCGCCCCGGGACCATTGCCGAGGGCCGCCGCCAGCGGTGATGCCCCGACGATTCCAGTCAACGGCGCTTGGGCTGACAAAACAAAGAAGAGAATGCCCATGACGCCGACGCTGCCGGCACGCAGCGCGGTGGAGTGCTCCGTGCGGGGGCTGGATTCTGCGGTCCGGGAATCGGAATTTGAAATACTCATCGGATCCTTCTTAACGGTCATGAGTCTGGGAAATGGGGGTGCGTTGCACCGTGAAATCCAGCATGGCAGGTGGCGCTCGTCACGCTTTTGTCGATTAGCGACCGGTTGTTGTTCCTGAGCGTAGTCAGCACCAGGCCGTGCGCCGCCTGCATGGCGGGGAGGACGTCCCCCGGTCCGCAGCCTTGGGAAATGCTTTCGGCGTTCCGTTCGCTCCCGCACAACAGCTCTTCGCGGATAGACAAGCCCCTCGGACCCTCGCCGGAGCACGCTTGAAGCAGCACTCTTAGGCCGCACCGGCCGCGATCTCTGACCTACTCGATGTGGAGTACCCCTATGGAAACCTACGACGCCCTTCTCGCCGCGATCACGCCGGTGTCCGGTGAAACCCGCACGATCTTTGACCCGGCCACCGGCCAGCCGGTGGGCGAAGCACCAGTCCACACGGTCCAGGACCTCGAAGCCGCCATCGCCGCCGCAGCCGCCGCGCAGCCGGCGTGGGCAGCGCTGGGCCACGACGCCCGGTCCGCCGCGCTGCTCAAGGCCGCCGACGCCGTCGAACGCTCCGCCGAGGAACTCGCCCGCCTGCTCTCCCGCGAGCAGGGCAAACCGCTGAACGGCCCGAACGCCCGCTTTGAGGTCGGCGCCTGCGCCGCCTGGCTCCGCGTCGCCGCCGGCACGCCGCTGGACCCCGAAACCGTGGTGGACGACGGCGAAACCCGCGCCGAACTGCACTACCGGCCCATCGGCGTCGTCGGCGCGATCGGCCCCTGGAACTGGCCCATGATGATCACCGTCTGGCAGCTCGCCCCCGCCCTGCGCATGGGCAACGCCGTCGTCATCAAGCCCTCCGAATACACCCCGCTGTCCGTCCTGGCCCTCGTCGAAATCCTCAACCAGGAACTCCCCGAGGGCCTCCTCACCGCGGTCTCCGGCGGCCGCGACGTCGGCGAGGCCCTGGCCGGACACCCCGCGATCGGCAAGATCATGTTTACCGGCTCCACCGCCACCGGCAAGGCCATCATCAAATCCTCCGCCGACACCGTCAAACGCCTCACCCTCGAACTCGGCGGCAACGACGCCGGCATCGTCCTGCCCGACGCCGACCCGAGGGCGATCGCCGAGGGCCTGTTCTGGGGCGCCTTCATCAACACCGGCCAGACCTGCGCGGCGCTCAAACGCCTCTACGTCCACGACGCCATCTACGACGCCGTCTGCGAGGAACTCACCACCGTCGCCGCCGCCATGCCCATGGGCAACGGCCTGGACGAGGCCAACGTGCTCGGCCCGCTGCAGAACCGCCAGCAGTACGACATTGTCGCGGCACTGGTCGACGCCGCCCGCGAATCGGGGGCCAGGATCCTCCTCGGCGGCAATCCGGAGAACGACCAGCCCGGGAACTTCTACCCCACCACCCTCGTCGCGGACATCGCCAACAGCAACCCGCTGGTCGCCGAGGAGCAGTTCGGCCCCGCCCTGCCGATCATCCGGTACGGCAGCGTGGACGAGGCAGTCGCCATGGCCAACGCCCTCGACGTCGGACTCGGCGCCTCGGTCTGGTCCTCCGACCCCGCCGAAGCCCGCAAGGTGGCGGCCCGGCTCGAGGCCGGCACCGTCTGGATCAACAAGCACGGGGCCGTGGACCCCCGCATCCCGTTCGGCGGCGCGAAGCAGTCCGGCTACGGACTCGAATTCGGCGTCGAAGGCCTCAAGGCCCTCGGCGTCCCGCAGGTCATCAACGGCTGACGCTGCTCCCAGCAGGGACCATCAGTGCAGCGCCTGCGGCACGGGTTCGTGCCGCAGGTAGCTGCGCCGGAACCGGCCGCTGCCGGCGGTCAGGGCCCGCAACTCCACCGCGTACCTCAACAGTTCCTGGTCCGGAACCTCGGCGCTGATCTCGGTGCCGTCGGCGCCGGCGGAGGTGGTCCCGGTCAGGCGTGCCCGCCGGGAGGACAAGTCGCTCATCACCGCACCCACGTGGTCCTCCGAAACGGAGATGGTCACGGACGAGACCGGTTCCAGGAACTGGATGCGGGTTGCCCCCGCCGCCTCCCGGAGGGCCAGCGCGCCGGCAGCCTGGAAGGCCGCATCGGAGGAATCCACGCTGTGCGTCTTGCCGCCGATCAGCGTCACCTTGATATCCACCACCGGGAACCCGGCCGAGACGCCTTTCTGCATCTGGGACCGCACGCCCTTTTCCACCGAGGTGATAAACGGCCCGGGAATCACCCCGCCCACGGTCTTGTCGACAAACTCGAACCCGGCGCCGCGGTCGAGCGGTTCCACCTCGATGTCGCACACCGCGTACTGGCCGTGGCCGCCGGATTGTTTGACATAGCGCCCGTGCCCGGCGGCCGGGGCGGCAAACGTCTCCCGCAGCGGCGTGATCACCGGGACGCTCTGCAGGTTCACGCCCTGGTCCCGCAGCCTGCCCAGGACGACGTCGGCGTGCGCCTCGCCCATGCACCACAGGATGAGCTGGTGGGTTTCGGAGTTGCGTTCCACCCGCAGCGTCGGGTCCCCGGCCGTGACCTTCCCCAGGTTCCTGGCCAGGGCATCCTCGTCGCCGTGCGTGGCGGCCTCGATGGCAACCGGCATGAGCGGGTCCGGCATGTCCCAGGCGGCCACCAGCAGCGGCAGCTCCTTGGCCGAAATCGTGTCGCCGGTCTCGGCGTTGCCCAGCTTGGTCAGCGCACAGATATCCCCCGCAACGCAGAACGGCACTGGCCGCAGTCCTGATCCCAGCGGGGAGTACAGATGGGTGACCCGCTCGTCGCTGTCGTGGTCCTCGTGGCCGCGGTCCGCCATTCCGCGGCCGCCCACATGGATCGCGGCGTCCTCCCGCACCACGCCGGAGAAGACGCGCACCAGGCAGACGCGGCCAAGGAACGGGTCGATCGTTGTCCGGACCACTTCACCGAGCAGCGTGCCGTCGGGATCGCAGCCGAGCGCGCCGGCTGGCACCCCGTCGAGGTCCGTCGCTGCGGGGACGCCGCGCTCCGCCGGCGTCGGAAACGCGCGCACCAGGACCTCGAGCAGCTCCGCCAGGCCGAGCCCGGACTCCGCCGACGCCGCCAGCACCGGGTGGAAGGACCCGCGGGCCACGGCCGTCTCAAGATCGGTGATCAGGACATCGGGGGCGATTTCCTCGCCTCCGAGGTAGCGGTCCATGAGTGACTCGTCTTCGCTCTCGGCAATGATCCCCTCGATCAGCGCGCCGCGTGCGGACTCCCCCGCGGCAAGTTCGACGCCGGTCGCGGCCCGGGTGGCCGGCGCCGGTTCCGCCGAACTGTAGTCGGAAACCGTGCCGGTCAGCAGTCCCAGCAGCCCGGTGACGGCACCGTCCGCGGGGACCGGCAGGTACAGCGGAACGATGGAGTCGCCGAATGCCAGGCGGCAGCGGGCGACGGCGGCGTCGAAATCCGCGCGCGGATGGTCCAGGCGGCTGATCACCACGGCCCGCGGCATCCCGAGCCGCTGGCACTCGCTCCAGAGCGCAGTGGTCGCTGCATCGACGTCGTCGGTGGCCGAGACGACAAACAGCACCGCGTCCGCCGCACGGAGCCCTGCCCGCAGCTCGCCGATGAAATCCGTATAGCCCGGAGTGTCCAGCAGGTTCACTTTGATGTCCCCCACCATCACCGGCACGACCGCCAGCGCCACGGAGCGCTGCTGCGCGATGGCGGAAGGATCCGAGTCGCTTACCGTGGTGCCTTCGGCGATCGAGCCCTTGCGGGTGATGGCTCCGGTGGCGGCAAGCAGTGCCTCGGTGAGCATCGTTTTTCCGGAACCGGAATGCCCCACGAGGGCCACATTGCGGACCTTGTCCGGCTGCTCCGGCGGCGCGACGCCGTTGGCGTCCGCCCGCCGGAGGTCAGATGTACCCCGGACCGGTCCCCTTGACGGCGTCTTGGCGCCTTTCGACGGCATGAGAACCTCCCGGCGTCGCATCCACTCGTGCCCCGCAGGGCCTTGTGTTAAGGATTGGACACCCTGGGACGCCCGGACAGCAAGGGCTTTTTCAGGCCGTGGCAGGAGCAACCAGGGACCCCGAGGCTGCCCGGTTCCGGAGCCATCGGCCCAGGGCCTTGCCTTTGCCCTTCCACCAGCTGTCTTCGTCGCTGCCATGGTGCCACCGGAAGATCACAGCGACCAAGATGAACATCCCGGCGGCGACCTCGGGCCAAGAGCCGGAGGCGGCATCGAGGAGCACGCTGAACGCCATGACCAGGATCGAAGGCAGGGCAAGTGTCCGGAACCAGGTGTTGGCGACGTACCGGCTGCGGGACCGCGGCACGGAGACCGCGCGGACGAAGTCGAAGCACAGGCAGACGACCACGAGGGCCTGTCCCAGGGACATCAGGATGTGCCCCGGCAGGGAGCCGGCAAACAGGACGGCCGCCTGGAGCCCCGGGCTCACGGCGCGCCCGTCAACGGAGCCGACCGCGAAGAATCGGCAGTGGACGGATCAAGCTCGGCTGAATCATGCATGCGATGCCCCCCGGCGTCTACGCTGCTCCTGCGCTGGCTCCGCGCCCGCGCTTCCCGTAGGAGCTGTGAGCGTGTCCTGCCAGCTTTTTCTGACACTCCAATTCAACGCGCGGCACGGGCAGGAAGTCACGCAAATCAGGTACCCGACTATCGGATGGCCGGTTACCTGTTTGCGTTCCGGTGTACTCAGTTCGCTCCTGTGGCTACTTGCCCGGGTGGATCCGCCCCACAGCCTGCCGGCCGGCTGCTCGCGCAAAAAGCAGACTACTTGCTCCGGCGCGCCTGGCCGGGCCAGCTGCCCGGCACCAGCCGCAGGCAGGTAGTTTCGCACCAATAATTACTCCTCAGCGCTTCCGGGCGGGTATTTTCCGGTCTGATTCCAGAGGCTTTCCGCGCCGGAACACGAGTACTTTCCTCGGAGCCACGTAGTTCGGGAGCCAAAAGACGAGTACAACTACGCGTTGTCCTGTCCGCAGTTCGCCGCAACGATTGGGCCATCGATTCAGCGCGGCAACCGCAGGATTGGGGGAATGCGGCTCCGGCCTGATGACTCCTGTCCGGGTGCCACCCACACAAGGAGTCTCACAAATGCGCAAGCTCACCAAGAAGAGCAAGGTCATCGCCGTTGCAGCCTCGGTCGCCCTCGTGGCCGTAGGCGGAGGCACTGCCTACGCCTACTGGACCACCACCGGCGCCGGCACCGGCACCGCTGCCAACTCCACCGGCGGCGGAACCGTGACCCTGCATGCAAGCTTCGCGGCCGGCCTGGCACCGGGCAACTCGGTGCCCGTGACGTACACGGCCGACAACAGCACCAACACCGGCACGGTCGTCGGCGCCCTCACCGCGAGCGTGACCACGAGCGCGCCCGCATGCCTGCCGGAATGGTTCACGGTCAGCGCCGCAACAACGAACACGCCCGTGGCAGCGAACAGCACCGGCACCCAGGTGGGGTCGGGAACATTGGAGTTCCTCAACAGCACCGCCAACCAGGATGCCTGCAAGTCGGCCGTCGTCACGGTCACCGTCGGCAGCGTGTAGCGGGTGTTCCCGGGGGCCGGACGCACGGCCCCCGGGGCGGCCTTCGGGCCACCGCGCAACAACGCATCAGCCACCGTCGACACCCACGATCCGCGCAAGGCTGCCGGGTCCAAGGAGGATAGGGAATGCAGCATCCACTGCGGTTCATCCGGCTCGCCAGGGAACATGCGGGCCTCGCCGGCCGCGTCCTCATCATTGGCCTGCTGGCCATCTTCCTGCCCGCGGGCACGCTCTACGCGGCGGGGCAGCAGTCTGCCCCGCAAAAGCCGGGAATCCTGGTGCAGATCACACCGTCCAGCAGGAATGTGGACCAGGGGCTGGCCACGAGTTACTCTGCCGCCGTCAGTTCCACCGGCGGGTTTTCCGGCACGGTATTGCTGGCTGTGGCTGGCCTCCCGGCGGGGGCAACGTCAAACTTCTCGCCGTCGTCCGTGAAGCTGACGGCCGGGAGCACCGCCCAGCTGAGCATGAACGTATCCACGGCATCCAGCACTGCCGCCGGAGACTACGAGCTGACCCTGACGGGCCAGAGCGGGGCGGTCCAGTCGGCCGCCGTAAAGACCCAGTTGCGAGTCAAAGCACCCCTGCGCGTGTTTGGACTCTCGGGCGATGTGTCCGGCCTGCTGGCGCCGGGTACGAGCCGGTCCATGGACCTGGGATTCACCAACCCGGACAAGGGCATCGACGTCGGCAACCTGACGGTCTCGATCACGGGTGTGGTCCGCACGGCGAAGGCGATCGCGGCCCACCTGCCCTGCACGGCGCAGGACTATGCCGTGGTGCAGTACAGCGGGCGCTATCCGTTGACGGTTCCGTCCGGCAGCAGCTCGCTCTCACAACTTGGTGTCCCGTCCGCCCAATGGCCCCGGATCGCCATGCTCGACACTCCTCGCCTGCAGGACGGCTGCAAGGGCGCAGTCCTCCAGTTGGCCTACTCGGGATCAGGGCAGGGAAACTGACATGCACTCCACACGATCCATGCTGCGCGGCACCAGAGTCGCCGGAACCGCCTCCGCCGCTGCCGCCGCGCTCTGCCTGCTGGCCGGCGGGGGCACGGCCTACGCCTATTGGGCCACCACCGGCGCAGGTTCCGGCGCCGCAGCCGCCGCCACGATGAATGCTGTAACTGTCGATGCGTTTGTAGCAAGCGACTCGAACCGGACCAGTCTGGTCCCGGGCGGCACGGCGGACGTGATCCTCCGGACCAGCAACCCCAACGCGTTCACGGTCAGGATCCACGCGGTGGTCTCCGCCGGGCCGGTCACGGCCGATGCCGCCCATGCCGGCTGCACCACCACGGGGGTTTCCTTCACGGCCCCCGCTGCCCCGCTGGCACCTGCCGTCACCATTCCGGCGAACTCGTCCCTTCTGGTGACCCTGCCCGGCGCGGCAAGCATGTCGATCCAGTCCCAGTCCGCCTGCCAGGGCGCGACCTTCAGGGTTCCCGTCACTGTGGAGGCACGACGATGAGTCACCGCAACAACCGCCAGGCTGGCGCCCGCATCCGGAGCCGCGTGGCCGTCGTCGTTGCCGGCGCCGCCCTCCTCTCATGGGCCGGTCCGGGAGCCAACGCCTTCTGGACTGCTTCTTCCAATGGGGGCACCGCGGCGGCCGCCGCAGACGCCGTGGCCGCCGGCGCAACGCCGTCGACGTCGGTGTCTGCGGGAAATGTCACGCTGGCGTGGAATGCGAGCACCACCCTGGCCGGCCGTCCCGTCACCGGTTACACGGTGGCTCGTTATTCCTCGGGAGGCCAGAAGGGCTCCGCCGGGGGAACCTGCGCTGCTCAACCTATCGCCGGGCTGGGCTGCATTGACCAAGGGGTCCCGACCGGCACCTGGTACTACACGGTCACCCCGGTGCTCGGGCAGTGGCAGGGAGTTGAGAGCGTCCGGAGCGCCGGTGCCGCCGTTGACACCACCCCGCCGGGCGCCCCCACAGTGACGGCCCCGGCCTACGTCAACTTCGGCAACGTCGCTGCGGTGCCGGTCAGCGGCACCGCCGAACCCGGCGCATCCATTGCCCTGTCTGTGACCGACGGAGTCCCGGCGCACGCCGTCTCCGCCACGGCGACCGCGGACAGCTCCGGGGTCTGGAACGCCACCCTCAGCCTGACGGGGCTCAACGCCGGAACCGTCACCTACCGTGCGGTCGCCACCGACACAGCGGGCAACCAGGGCAATCCCGCGGCGCCCGGCACGGCGGCCTCCTTCAAGGACGTCATCGCGCCCACGGTGACAGCGGTAGCGCTGTCCGGTGGCGGGGGCAACGGAAAAGATAACGGCAAGATCGAGCCCAAGGACAAGGTCACCCTCACCTACTCCGAGGCCCTGGACGCCTCAACGATCTGCAGCAGCTGGGCTGCCGGTGCAAGCGGCACAGTGAACGGGAACAACCAGGTCACGGTCACCATCAGCTCCCGGAACGTCCTGACGGTCACAGTGGAGAGCGCGGCCTGCCCGACGTGGAGAATCGGCACCGTCGGGCTGGGCGTCGGCACCAACTACGGACCTGCGACGGGAACGGTCACGTACAAAGGCACGGGTGTGAACGCCTCCGCAGTCAGTTGGGATTCCACCACCAATAAGCTCACCGTCACACTGGGAGACGTGATCACGGGTAATCCATCCAACGGAACGGAACAGCCCGCGGCCCCGTCCTACACGCCGTCAGACGGGATCAAGGACCTCGCTGGCAACTCCCTCGGCCTAACCCCATTCACCAGCCCCACCGCGTCACGCTTCTAACGCAAGAGAGTGCCCGGGACCACTGGTCCCGGGCACAGCCGTATGTCCTAGCCGATGAGTCTTAGTCCATGCCCCGCGGCCGCCACACCACCAGCGCCTGCGACCGCGCCTGCGGACGCTTGCCGCGGGCCAGGCTGACGACGTCGCCGGCAGTTCCGGCGGCGAAGATCCGCGAATCGGCCCCCTGGCGACGCCGGCCCAGTTCCTCAGTCAGTTCGCTGACCCGGCGCTGCAGGGCGGCCACCTGGTTCTCCAGCTGCAGGATCCGCTTGATGCCCTCCAGCGAGACCCCCTCCTGGGAGAGCCGCTGGACCTCGCGGAGCATGTTCACATCCCGTTGCGAGTAACGCCTCGACTTGCCCGGGGCACGGCTGGGCGAGACGATGCCCAGCCGGTCGTACTGGCGCAGTGTCTGCGGGTGCATGTCCGCCAGTTCCGCGGCAACGGAGATGACGAAGATCGGCTGGTCGAAGTCGATGGCCATGGCTGGATCCCGTTCCTAGAGCCGGGCCTTGGCTGCCAGGCCCGCGCGGACGTCCTCACCGGCGGTGGCCGCGGCGAAGGCCTTCACGGCCTCCTCCGCGTCCTTGTTCAGCTTCCGCGGAACAGCGACGTCGATTGTCACCAGCAGATCGCCGGTGGCCTTGGCGTGTTTGACGCCGCGGCCCTTGACGCGCAGCGTCCTGCCCGAGGGGGTCCCCGCGGGGACCCTGACCTTGACCTTGTCACCGTCGATCGTCGGAACCTCGATGTCCGCGCCCAGTGCCGCCTCGGGGAAGGAGACCGGAACGTGGATCCGGAGGTTGTCGCCGTCGCGGATGTAGAACTCGTGCGGCTTCACCGAGACAGTGACCATGAGGTCGCCGTTGCCGGCGGGAGCGTGCTGGCCCTTGCCGCGGACGCGGACCTTCTGTCCGTCCTTGATGCCGGCCGGGATGCGGACGTCGATGACCTCGCCGTCCGGTTCGCGCAGGCCGATCGTGGTGCCGCGGATTGACCCGGCGAATGAGATCGAGGTGGACGCGGTCCGGTCGGCCCCCTTCTGCGGAGCCCGCTGGAAGGACTGGCCGCCACCGAATCCGCCGCCGCCGAAGAGATCCGCGAACTCGGGCGGAATGCCGCCGGCCGTGCTGTAGCCGCCGGAATGGCGGCCCCCGCCGCCGGTAAAGAGTCCGCCGAAGAGGTCCTCGAAGCCTGCTCCGCCGGCAGCTCCGCCGCTTCCGCCGGGGGCAAAGCGTGCGCCGCCGCCCATGGCCCGGATGGCGTCGTACTGCTGGCGCTCATCGGGATCCGAGAGCACGGAATAGGCCTCGGAGATGTCCTTGAACTTCTTCTCCGAGGCGACGTTCCCCGCGTTGGTGTCCGGGTGGTGCTGCCGGGCAAGTTTGCGGTAGGCCTTCTTGATGTCGGCGTCGGAAGCGTCCTTGGCGACACCAAGGATCTTGTAAAAGTCCTTGTCCACCCAGTCCTGGCTAGCCAATGGCGTTTCCTCTCTAAGTCTGTATTGCGTTCGAGCTCCGCTGGATAGGGGGCCGTGCCCGCTTCGCGGTGCCCGCCACGCCGCGGCCCCCTATCCAGCTGCGCTGCGTTCATCTCACCTTAGGCGAGACAACCGCTGAGCCGTAGCGGATGAGGGGGCCCGGGAGTGGCATCGGGCCTGCCGGAGCGGGGGGGGGGGGGGGGGGGGGGCGCGCGGAGGACGCGGTCGCCGGACTTGTAGCCCGAGCGGAGCACCTGGCTGACGGTGTCGATTTCGATGTCCGTGCCGGGCTGCTGGATGAGGGCCTCGTGGATGGTCGGATCGAACTCCACGCCGGTCTCATCGATGCGGACCAGTCCGTACGTCTTCAGCGCAGCCTCCAGCTTGGCGGCGATCGCGGCGAACGGGCCGTCCGCGAGGTCGCCGTGCTGGCGGGCGGCGTCGACGTCGTCCAGTACCGGCAGCAGTGCGTTCAGGACGCCGATGACGGCCATCTCGCCCGCCACGGCCCGGTCGCGCTCGACCCGCTTGCGGTAGTTGACGTACTCGGCCTGCAGGCGGCGGAGGTCATTCCTGAGCTCCTCCGCCTCGGCAGCGGGAGCGCCCTGGGATACAGATTCCGCGGCGGGCACCTCAACACTGTTGAGGATGTCCTCCGCCTGGGACAGGGCATCCCCGGAGCCGGAGTCCGCCGCGGCGGCAGCGTGCTCCTGGTCAGGGTGGCGGGCCTGGCCGGTCTTCGGATCAACCTTCCGGTTGTCGTGGATCACCGGCTTCTGCGGGTCGTTCTCTTGCTCGTTGCCGCGGCTCGGGTTCCCGGAAGAACCGTGCTCTTCTTCGTTACCGTGGTGCGGCATGATTACTTCTTCTCGTCTTCGTCAACGATTTCGGCGTCGACGATGTCCTCGTCGGAGCCGGCTGCCGGCTCGCCTGCGGGGGCACCCTGAGCACCGGCGTGGCCGTCGGGGGAACCGGCCTGGGCGTAGATGGCTTCGCCGAGCTTGGTCTGGGAAGCCTGCAGCTTCTCGAACGCGGTCTTCACGGCGGCGTCATCGGTGCCTTCGAGGGCCTTCTTGAGGGCGTCGACGTCGGCCTTGACCTCGGTCTTGACCTCTTCGGGCAGCTTGTCGGCGTTGTCAGCGATCAGCTTGTCCACGGAGTAGGCGAGCTGCTCGGCCGTGTTGCGGGTGTCGGTTGCCTCGCGGCGGGCCTTGTCCTCGGCTGCGTGCTCTTCGGCGTCGCGGACCATGCGGTCGATGTCTTCCTTGGACAGCGCGGTGCCGCCGGTGATGGTCATGGACTGTTCCTTGCCGGTGCCCTTGTCCTTCGCCGAAACGTGCACGATGCCGTTGGCGTCGATGTCGAAGGTGACCTCGACCTGCGGAACGCCGCGGGGGGCCGGCGCGATGCCGGTCAGCTCGAACGTGCCCAGCGGCTTGTTGTCGCGGGTGAACTCACGCTCGCCCTGGAAGACCTGGATGGCCACGGACGGCTGGTTGTCATCCGCGGTGGTGAAGGTTTCGCTCCGCTTGGTGGGGATGGCGGTGTTGCGCTCGATCAGGTGCGTCATGATGCCGCCCTTGGTTTCGATGCCAAGGGACAACGGGGTGACGTCGATCAGCAGCACGTCCTTGCGCTCGCCCTTGAGGACACCGGCCTGCAGGGCTGCGCCGACGGCGACGACCTCATCGGGGTTGACGCCCTTGTTGGGCTCCTTGCCGCCGGCCAGTTCCTTGACGAGGTCGTAGACGGCCGGCATGCGGGTGGAGCCGCCGACGAGCACGATGTGGTCAATCTCGGAGAGCTTGATGCCGGCTTCCTTGATGACGTCCTGGAACGGCTTCTTGGTGCGGTCCAGCAGGTCCTTGGTGAGGTCCTGGAACTTGGCGCGGGTCAGCTGCTCGTCCAGGTGGACCGGGCCGTCGGGGGTAACGGACAGGTACTGGAGGGAAACGTTGGTGCTCGAGGAGGAGGAGAGTTCCTTCTTGGCCTGCTCCGCGGCTTCGCGGAGACGCTGCAGGGCAATCTTGTCCTTCGTGAGGTCGATGCCCTTGACCTTGAGCTGGTTCAGCAGGTATTCCACGACGCGCTGGTCCCAGTCGTCGCCGCCGAGGTGGTTGTCACCGGCGGTGGCGCGGACCTGGATGGTGGAGAAGTTGTCCTCATCCTTGCCGACTTCGAGGAGGGAGACGTCGAAAGTTCCGCCACCAAGGTCGAAGACCAGGATGAGTTCGTCTTCCTTGCCCTTGTCCAGGCCGTAGGCCAGGGCGGCCGCGGTGGGCTCGTTGACGATGCGCAGGACGTTCAGGCCGGCGATTTCGCCGGCTTCCTTGGTGGCCTGGCGCTGGGCGTCGTTGAAGTAGGCCGGCACGGTGACGACGGCGTCGGTGACCTTCTCACCGAGGTAGGACTCGGCGTCGTTCTTGAGCTTCATGAGGATACGGGCGGAAATTTCCTGCGCCGTGTACTTCTTGTCGTCAATGGCGACCGTCCAGTCAGTGCCCATGTGGCGCTTGACGGACGCGATGGTGCGGTCAATGTTGTTGACGGCCTGGCGCTTGGCGATCTCGCCGACCAGGACCTCGCCGGACTTGGAGAAGGCAACAACCGACGGCGTGGTGCGGCCACCCTCGGCGTTGGCAATGACGGTGGGCTCGCCACCTTCGAGAACGGAGACGACGGAGTTAGTGGTTCCGAGGTCGATACCTACTGCACGTGACATGGATTGCTTCCTTACTTCCTTGGAATCTTGCGGAGATGGCCGCGGACCCGCAGTGGCTCTAACCGCAGCCGGTCCGACCGTTATTGAGCGATCTACACTCAACTTTACCCAGAGGCGGACATAAGTCAATTCAAAGTTGAGCGATGTTGACTCAACTTTGTTTGCCCGCCCCGGCCGCGGCAACTCATCCCCGCCTAAATTCCCCGGATTCCAGCCCTTCGGGCGCCTCCCGGGCAGCGTTTCGCCCTGCGCGAACCTGCACAGTGGGCGCGGGCGCGCAGACCCGGGCAGGGGACCAGCCGGCGCCCGCGCCGGCTGGACCCGCCGTTTTCCTTGGCGTTAGCTGTCGTCCCGGGCGGCGTCGCCGTCGGCAGGCTCTCCCGCTGCCGGCCGGGCGGATCGCTCGGGACGGGACGTACCGGCGCTCCCGTAGTCGCCTTCGGGGTATTCACCCTCCTCGGCGACGCCGGCCGACTCACCGGCGACGCCGGCGGGCTCACCGGAGACCCCGCCCTCGCCGTAGTCGCCCTCGGGATAGTCGCCTTCCACGTCGCCGACGACGGCTGCTCCGGCCACGCCGGCCTCGCCATAGTCCCCCGCCGCGTACTCCCCCTCGACGGCCGTGGGCGGGACTTGGCCTGCCGTGCCGGCGGAGCCGTAGTCGCCCTCGACATACTGCCCCTCGGGCGCCGCGGCCTCTGCTTCACGTTCCGCGGGACCGGCATCGACGTTCTGGGGCGCTGCCTTTCCGGGGACGTTCTCTTCAGGCGTGTTCTCAGCAGGCCTGTTCTCTTCAGGCCTGTTCTCTTCAGACATGGATGGATCCTTCCTGGACGCATCTGGCGCGCCCGTGCGGGCGCAGGGGCAGTCTATCGAGCGCCACGGCGGGGCAACAGGGGAAGCTCGTTTACGGGGCAGCGCCGGCCGCCGGCAGCCCCGCGACGTCGGCCAGCACCGCGAGGTGGTGGCCGAAGAGCTCCTCCGGGGCAGTGAATGTGCCGGCGCCGTACTGGCCGAAAACTTCGAAGCTGACGGCGCCGAAGAGTGCGGTCCAGGCGAGCGCGCCGCGGGCCAGGAGGTCATCCGGCACCGCCAGGCCGAACTCGGCGCGGATCTTCGCCAGGTCCCCGGCCAGTCCGGCGGCCACGGCAGGGCCCTGCCGGCCGGCCGCGGCCAGCCGCCCGGCCCGGAAGGCGCCGTCGAGGATGCCGATGAGGGCCATAATCACCCTGGTTCCCGGGCCGGTGGTCCGCTCCGCCGGGGCCTGATAACCGGGCACCGGACTGCCAAAGAGCAGGGCATAGCGGGACGGCTCGCGCAGCGCCCAGCCCCGCACCGCGCCCCCCAGCGCCGCGAAGCGCCCACCGAAGTCAGCCTCCGGCACGGCCCCGACGGCGGCATCCACCGCGTCGCCGAGGTCGTTGTACGCATCAATCAGCAGAAGGGTCAGCAGCTCCTCGCGGCTCTCCACGTAGCGGTACACCGCCGACGAGACGACGCCGAGATCACGGGCCACGGCGCGGAGGGACAGTGCTGCGGCCCCGTGCAGCGCCAGATGCTCCCGGCCCAGCCGGACAATATCGGCGACAGTCTGGGCCCGGGCACGCTCGCGTGGGGTGCGCAGCCGCACAGCCGCGCCGGCCGCGCCGGCCGCGCCGGCCGCTCCGGCCGCTCCGGCCTGGCTGGCTGCAACGCCGGCGTCTATCGCGGCCGCAGTCCTGTCCTCTGGCATGAGTCCAGCATTCCACATCCAAGAGCACTGTCAACAAATGTGAGCACCGCTCTTGACTTGTTGGACCCGGCGTCGCATCCTGAATGGGAGAGCACTGCTCTCGATAGTTCAAAGGAGATCGGAATGTCCCACCCTGCAGCCTCCGGCCACCAATCGTCCAGGCTCTATGTCGTCACAGGGGCCGGCCCGGTGGGCTGGACCGTCGCGGAACAGTTGGCTGCGGCGGGCCACCGCGTGCGCCTCCTGACGAGGTCCGGCAGCGGACCCGCCCACCCACTGGTGGAAAGACTGTCGATCGACGTTTCCGAGTTCGCCCGGCTCGGCGAGGCCTTCCGGGGCGCCGCGGCCGTTTTTCACTGCATCCACGGCTCGCGGTACAACGCCGAGGTGTGGGCCAGGGAACTGCCGGCCGCCGAGCTGAACGTGCTCGCTGCGGCGGGCGCGGCGGGCGCCGTCGTGGTCTTTCCGGAAAGCCTGTACTCCTACAGCACCCCGGAAAACATCATGACCGAGGACAGCCCCCCGGCAGGCGCAGGGCGGCAAGCGCGGCGTACGGACGGCGCTGCTCGCGGCCCGCGTGGCGTCCCCCACCGCTACCGTGAGCATGGTGGCCGGCGACTTCTTCGGCCCGCGGGTCCGCAACTCGAACGCCGGCGAGCGCATGGTCCGGCCCGTCGCGGCCGGCAAGCCAATGCAGGTGATCGGGCGGACGGACCAGCCGCATTCCTTCACGTACGTCCCGGACCTCGCGGCCGCCATGATTGCCGCGGCAGGCCGGCCTGACGTGTGGAACCGGGTGTGGCACGCGCCCACCGGACCTGCGCTTACCCAGCGCGAGATCGCGCGGGCATTCGCCAAGGCGTCCGGCGCCCGGGCACCGCGGGTCACCGGCGTACCCGGGTGGGCAGTGAAGGCAATGGGCGTGTTTTCCCCGGATATGCGGGAGCTGGCCGAGACCATGTACCAGTTCGAGCACCCCTTCGTCATGGATTCCACGGCTAGCCAGGCCGCCCTGGGGCTGACACCAACCCCGCTGCATGAGGCAGCCGCCGCCACCGTCGCCTGGTGGGGGGACGGTGGACGGTGACTGGGGGACAGTGACGGCGGCTGCAGTGTTCGGTTCCGCCTAGCGGACCCCGGCCTCCTCATTTTCAGCCGGATCTTCGGCAGAAAGAGAGGACCGGGCGCCCTCGCGGGCCGCGGCTCCGCTCCCGGGCCGGCCGAGCTTGCCGGGCCACCAAAGCCGCGGGCCGATGTCGTAGGCCAGCGCGGGCACCAGCAGGGAGCGGACCAGCACCGTGTCCAGCAAGACGCCGAACGCGACGATAAAGGCGAGCTGGACCAGGAACATGATCGGGATGACGCCGAGGGCCGCGAAGGTGGCAGCCAGGACCACCCCGGCAGAGGTAATGACCCCGCCCGTCACGCCGAGGCCGCGCAGGATGCCGGCCCGGGTGCCGTGCTTGAGGGATTCCTCCCGGACCCGGCTCATCAGGAAGATGTTGTAGTCGACGCCCAGTGCCACGAGGAACACGAAGCCGAACAGGGGCACTGTTGCGTCGGCCCCGGGGAAGCCGAAGACGTTGTTGAACACGAAGGCGGAGACGCCCATCGCCGCGGCGTAGGACAGGACCACGGAGGCGACCAGCAGGACCGGGGCGAGCACCGAGCGCAGCAGCAGCATGAGGATGACCAGGATGACACCCAGGACCACCGGGATGATGGTGACGAGGTCACGCTGGGCCGTGGTGTTCGTATCCAGGGCCGTGGCTGTCACTCCGCCGACCAAAACCCCGCCGTCAATCTTCTTCAGTTCCTGGCGGAGCAATACCACGACGTTTTCGGCGTCGGTGGAGTCGGCGGCGTGGTCCAGTGTCGCGTTGATCAGGACTTTCCCGTCCCTGACGGCCGGGGCAGCCGGCGCGCCCGGGGCGCCGGTGATGACCGGGGCACCACCGTCGGCCAGCAGATAGGCGTCCCCGACGCCGTCGCTGGCCTTGACCTCCGCCAGTACGTTCTGGGCCTTTGCCTCGTCGACCACGATCACCGCGGGGCTGCCGGACCCGGCGTCGAAGTGCTGGCCCAGGGCTTCTTGGCCGTCCACGGCGTTGGAGGCGGTGAGGATGACGTCAGTCTGGGCCACGCCGTTGGCCTTGAGCTGCAGGAGGCCGGCACCGGCCACAAGGAGCAGCAGGACGGAGGCGACCCAGACCGTGCGCGGCCGGCGGGCAACGAGCGATCCTGTGGCCCGCCACAGCCCCTTCTGGCCCTCCAGCCCGGTGACCAGCTCCGGTTCCCGCTGGGTTTCCGGCAGCAGCTTGGGCCGGAACGGCCAGAACGCCGCCCGGCCCAGCAGCGCCATCAGGGCCGGCAGCAGGGTCAATGCCGCGAACAGCGCGCAGAGGATGCCCGCCGCCGCCACCGGGCCGAGGGCCTTGTTGGAGTTGAGGTCGGAGAAGAGCAGGCAGAGCAGTGCGATGATCACCGTGGCTCCGGAGGCCAGGATCGGTTCCCAGGCGGCCTTCCACGCGGTGAGGGCGGCGGCCGTCCGGTCGGTGGTGTGGGTCAGGGCCTCGCGGAACCGTGCCACGTACAGCAGGGCGTAGTCGGTGGCAGCGCCGATCACCAGGATGGACAGGATGCCCTGGCTTTGGCCGTTCAGCTGGATCCAGCCGGCCTTGGCCATGCCGAACACCAGCAGGATCGCGGCGCACAGCGCGAAGACCGAGGTGAAGAGCACCATGACGGGCAGCAGCAGCGACCGGTAGACGATCAGAAGGATCAGGAACACGGCGCCGAGGGCCACCAGCAGCAGGATGCCGTCAATGCCGGCAAAGGCACTCACCAGGTCCGCTGTGAGCCCGGCCGGTCCGGTCACGAAAGTCCGCATTCCTGCCGGCGCGGACGCCTGGACCTCGTTGCGCAGTTCCTTGACTACCGTCTTCACTTCCGCCGAGGAATCGATGGGCACGACGAACTGGACCGCCTTGGCGTCCTCGGACGGGATGGGTCCGATCACCGTACTGCCGGCTTGCAGTGCCTCCAGCGTGCCCTTGAGGGCCGCGGCCTCGCGGAGCTGGGCCGGGGTGAAGGAGGAGTCGCTTTCCACCACGATCACGGCGGGGATCTCCTTGGAGTCCCTGAACTTGGCCTGCCAGTCCGCGGCTTCGGTGGCCTCGGCACTGGCGGGAAGGAATGATGCCTGGTCGTTGGATGACACCTCGCTCAGGCGGCCGAATGTCGGGCCGCCGATGCCGGCGATCGCCAGCCAGGCCAGGACGAGCACTGCGGGAACCAGCCAGCGCAGCCAGAGCGGGGCGCGCGTCGTAGCGGGCGAAGTGGTTTTCATGTTTCCTTCCAGGGTGCGCTTCGGAGTAGGACCTGAGATAAACTCCATAGTAGACTATCTCCATCATAGAGATAAGACGGCGGCGCGCACTACCGGAGGAGAATGGGAAAGACAGTCGGCGTCAGGCCGCTCCGCAGACCCTGCAGTAGACTCCCGAAGGCGCCGTCTACAGCGCCGACCTGCCGCGGTCAGACCGCCGGGGCAGGATCAAGGGACGAAGGAGGTCTGCCGTGTCAGCCGAATCCCCGGGCCTATACGATAACGCAGGCCCATCCGAAGACGCGGTCTCGCCCAAGAACACAGTCCCGCCCGAAGCCGCCGGCCCGCCGCCCCTGGTCCGGCTCCTGCAGGAATTCACCCTCGAAGCCAACCGCTATGTGGACTCCGCCGGCGGCCGCAACGACATGCATCGCACAGATCTCAACGCCCTCGCCGTCATCATGCGGCACGCGGCGCGGGACCAGATTGTCACCCCAGGGGTGCTGAGGAAAGAGCTGAACCTCAGCTCCCCGGCCACTACAGCCCTGATCGACCGGCTCCACAGTTCCGGCCACGTGGTCCGAGAGCGCGAGGGCGCGGACCGCCGCCAGGTACAGCTGCGCATGACCCCCAAGGCCTACCGGGACGGCGGCGCTATGTTCCTCCCGCTGGCCCGCCACATGGGTGCAGCCATGGCGAACTTCACGCCGGAAGAACTGGAGATCGTCACCCGGTTCATGAACTCCATGATCGATGCCACCGTCCGGGCCGGCGAGGAAGCGGCCCGCGGCCCCGGGCAGGAGCCGGGGCAGCGCCACCGCTGATTCGCAGCGCGTTGCGTCACGGGTGGGCGGCAGCCTGCGGCCGGCCACCGGGAACCGCCGCCCAGATCTGGGACTGCATGTCGGTGACTACGGCGGCAACGCCGGTGAAGGCTCCCTTTCGTCGATATATGAGATCGACGAAAGGGAGCCTTCGTGAGGTGGGCTTCGGCAGCATCCACCTGAGCTGCAGGATCACTGGGCGAGAAGCCTGGCAGGATGCTGAATTGGTGGTGTCGACGAATGACGTCGATGCCATTTAATTCTCGTTGGAGGCGGATTTACCACTGTGCCGCGCCCTGCGTGGACGCTTCACCGTGCGCGAAAGCACTCGGGTACCGACGAGAAAGCCAAGAAAATGTACAGGTTGGATACCTACCCTTGCGACGTGGCACAGCAACGAAGCCATCGGCACGCCACAACTTCATTTCTCCGCAAGAATAGCGAGGCGCGACCCCAGCAAAGCGAGTTCCCCGCACGCGCCTAACCAACAAGACGCGACTCAAGGGACTTGACAGCTTCCTTTCGATGTGACGAAGCCCGTCATTAAGCGAAATTCTGCATGACAATTCCGGCACTTCATTATCTTGCGTGGACACTCTCCATACACTTTATCTATTGCAACACAACAGGCGCACAATTCAGGGGGACAAATTGGTATCAAATGGGATCGGCGCCATACGCCGCATTTTCAGTCCGGCACGCACAGCACTCATAGCACTCCTTGCGGTGCTTCTTTCACTTCTCACGGCTGCGCCCTCCCTAGCTGCGGCGTCCGAGGCTGAACCCAACGGCACCATGGCGGCCGCAACAGTGGTGCCTCTGGGAACCACCRTTTCCGGTTCAACACTCAGCGCAAGCTACTACGACACCGATTACTACGCCATCGACCTGCCCAAGGCAGGCAGGGCCGGCCTGAACTTCAAGTTCCCCGCCGGGCTCGGAACCGGAACCACCTACACACTCAGCATCTACAACGCCAACGGCACCAACCTCTACAGCTTCGACCTCGACGGCTCCGCCGCARACGGCAGCTGGCTCKCCAGCCAACAAATCAACCTCCCTGCRGGCCGCGCSTACATCAARATCGACGGCTACGACAGCAACKCAAGCTGGGGCAAGACCTACACCCTCAACCTGGGCTGGATTTGGTCCACAACTCCGGTACCAGGCATCTCCGGAACAGCCCAGGTGGGCCGGACATTGACTGCGGTCACTGGAACCTGGTCGCCCACGCCGGATGTACTGGGTTTCCAGTGGTTCCGCTCCGGAACGGCCATCACCGGGGCAACTGGGAAAACGTACACGTTGCTTGCCGCCGACTACGGCAAGACCATCAATCTGAAAGTAACCGCGAGCAAGGCCGGGTACCCCACCATCACCAAGACCTCCGCCGCCACGGCAGTGGTCGCGAAAGGCTCCCTGACGGCGCCGGTGCCGACCATCACTGGCGCGGCTAAGGTCGGATTGACCCTGACCGCGGCCCCGGGGACCTGGGGACCGTCACCGGTGACCCTGACGTATCAGTGGAAAGCCAATGGCGTCGCCATCGTCGGCGCGACCACCACAACATACAAGCCCGTTGCAGCCGACGCCGGCAAAACCCTCACCGTCACCGTCACCGGAACCAAGACCGGCTACACCACCACCGCGAAGACCTCCGCCGCCACGGCAGTGGTCGCGAAAGGCTCCCTGACGGCGCCGGTACCGACCATCACGGGCACGGCTAAGGTCGGCTTGACTCTGACCGCGACGCCGGGGACCTGGGGACCGTCACCGGTGACCCTGACGTATCAGTGGAAGGCCAACGGAGTGAGCATCACCGGCGGCACCGCGGCGACCTACAAACCCGTCGCGGCCGATAAAGGCAAGACCCTCACCGTCACCGTCACCGGCACCAAGACCGGCTACACCACCACCGCGAAGACCTCCGCCGTAACCACCGCCGTCGCTTGACGGGGACCGGCAGCTTTACTGAACTACACGGTCAGTTCCGCCCACTGACACGCACGTGAAGGGTTAAGGCGTAGGAGCGAGCACGATTTGCTGCTCCTACGCCTTACATCAAGGAATGGAAGTGTGTGGTGCAGCGTTCGCGCCGCCTGGGCGAGCCCCGCTTGCATGCCCTGCCTGGCCTCCCAGATCCGCTCCCACTGCCTGGGCGGGGCCCGCCTCATCGCTGCCCCACCCCCAGCACTTGTCGGGAATGGCAGTCCGCCGCTGGTGTCCGCAGCTGGTCTCCGGCGGCGGACCGCCCCCGTTACCGGCCCCTCGAAAGGGGACGGTTGCGGGGAGGTCTAGGTGGGTCCGCCCTTTTCCGGGCGCGGGAGGGTAGCGTTCCATTATGAGTGCGCAGCAGCCTGACGATGTGTACACGCACGGCCACCACGAGTCGGTGGTCCGTGCCCATGCCTCCCGCACGGCGGAAAACTCGGCAGCGTTCGTGATCCCGCATCTCACGCCCGGGACGTCCGTCCTCGACGTCGGCTGCGGGCCGGGCAGCATCACATGCGACTTCGCGGAGCTGGTGGCACCGGGCAGGGTCACGGGCCTGGACCGCTCCCCCGACATCATCGCCCAGGCCGCGGCCCTCGCCGTCGAGCGCGGCGTGGACAATGTCGGCTTTGCCGCCGGCAACATCTACGACCTCGACTTCCCGGACGAATCCTTCGACGTCGTCCACGCCCATCAGGTCCTCCAGCACCTCACGGACCCGGTCGCGGCCCTGCGGGAGATGCGCCGGGCGGCCAAGGCCGGCGGGATCGTGGCGGTGCGCGACGCCGACTTCCACGGCATGAGCTGGTACCCGGCCATCCCCGAGCTCGACGACTGGATGGAGCTCTACCAGCGGATCGCCCGCCGCAACGGCGCCGAGCCCGACGCCGGCCGCCGGCTCGTGTCCTGGGCGCAGGCCGCCGGGTTCACGGACGTGGCGCCGTCCAGCAGCAACTGGCTCTACGCCACCGGACATGAGCGGCGCTGGCAGGCCCGGGTGTGGGGTGAGCGGGTGCTGCATTCATCCTTTGCCGACCAGGCGCTCGAGTACGGCCTGGCCAGCGAGGCGGACCTGGCCCGGATATCCGCGGGCTGGCACCGGTGGGGCTCCACCGACGACGGCTGGTTCCTGATTCCGAACGGCGAGGTCATCGCCCGGGCGTGAACGGCCGGTCCTTTTGTCCACATAAGCGCTCGTGGCCCTAGAGCTCCGAGTTCGGGAGTCATAGCGTCAAAACATGATCATCCAAGCAGGTTTTGACTTCCAGGTTCTCGCCCGCCCGTTTATCGTCCAGGACGGCAAGCTCATGCCAAAGCTGGTGGTGATGTGTGTGGACGAGGAAATGCGGTTGGACGCCGTCGAGGTCATGGCCGAAGATTTTGCTGGTTCCCTGGCGCCTTTCCACGATGCTGTCCTGGCAGCGCTGCATCCGGAATTCACCAAGTACTTTGCGATCGCCCACCCTGGGAGATTCAGCGAATACGACTTCTCGGAGCCAATCATGGATGAGGCAGCCGAATTGGAATCGAAGGCAGCAGAACGGGGCGTGCAGCTGATCGGCCACTTCGCCATCGACGAAACGGGCTATATGTCTGCCCGCGCGCACTCCTACTTCGACCAGTATCCGAGTCACGATGACCTTCCCAGAACCATGTTCCACTGGTCTCATTCGAAGCTGGGCAAGTGTGCCCGGGCGTGAACGGCGGCCATCGGTCACAGCACCGGCACAGCCTGCCGAAAGTGCAGCCATAACTCCGCGCCTGAGGCTGGGTACAGGCCGAACCCTCGGCCGGCCCGGAAGCCCGGGCCCCAGCAAAGGAGTTTCACCATGGCAAAGATCAACAAGACCACCGCGGGCATCATGCTCGCTGCGGTGATCGGCGGCGGCGCCATTGGCGCGTCGGCCATCCCCGCGATGGCTGCCGATTCCACCGGCAGCTCGTCCTCGACCCAGACCACCGACGGCTATGGCACCGGGGGCCAGCGCGGCCCGCACCAGGCCAACGGAAAGACGGAGGAGGTCCTCACCGGCGACACCGCCACGAAGGTCGAGGCGGCGGTAAAGGCCGCCCAGCCGGATGCGACGATCGAGCGGATGGAGACCGACGCCGACGGCGCCACCTACGAAGCCCACATCACGAAGGCGGACGGCACGCGCGCCACTGTCCTGCTGGATGCGAACTTCACGGTGACCGCAACCGAGGAGGGCCAGGGCGGACCCGGCGGCGGCCATGGCGGCCCCGGCGACACCGCCACGGATGGCTACACGTCCAACGGCTAACCCTTAGCGGGTCTTGGGCGCGCCCCGGGCACGCCCAAGACCATGCGCAAATTGACGGCCGGCCTTTTCTGCTCTGTAGACGGCGTGGTTGAAGACCCGTTCAAGTGGCAGTTCGACAGCTTCGACGAAGAACTGGGTGCCGGGATGGGCGAGATGATGGGCCGGATCGACACCGCGATCCTCGGCCGCGTGGGCTACCAGCAATGGGCAGAATACTGGCCCAACGCCGAAAGCGACGCCGACTTCGCCGGATTCATCAATCCGCTGCCGAAATTTGTCGCGTCCCGGACCCTGACCGGGGAGCTGGAATGGCAAAATTCGCGCCTGATCGAGGGCCCGCTGGAGGACTTCGTCGCGGACCTGAAGAACAGCGACGGCGGTGAAATAGGGATCTTCAGCAGCATTTCCTTGGTCCACCAATTGCTGTTCGCCGGGCTGCTCGACACCTTGATGCTGATCGTTCATCCCGTAATCGCGGGCAGCGGGCGGCGGCTGTTCAACGACGGCGATCCCCTCACCCGGCTGGAGCTGCAGCGGTCCCAGCAGACCAGCAAAGGCAACATGATTCTCAGCTACGGCCTCCGCGGCGACTGACTCCCGTCATCAAACCGGGCCGGCCACGGCCGGGACCGTAAACTTACCTGGTGCAACCTTCCCTTTGGCTCGCCCTGGCCGGCGCCGGCGTCCTGATCAGCTTCACTCCCGGCGCGGGCGCCATCAACACCATGAGCAACTCCCTGAACTCGGGATTCCGCCGGTCCCTCTGGGGCATCCTGGGCCAGCAGGCCGCCCTCGTGGTGCACATCCTGATCGTGGCCCTCGGCGTCGGGGTGCTCGTGGCGAGCTCACCGGTTGCCTTCAACGTGATCCGCTACGCCGGCGCCGCCTACCTGGTCTACCTGGGCATCCGGCAGTTCCTGCACAAGCCCGACCTGGACCAGGAGAAGGCCGCCGCCCTGCGCAACGAGCCGGGCCTGTCCATGTTCCGCCGTGGCCTCTGGGTCAATCTGCTCAACCCCAAAGCCGTGGTCTTCTTCCTGGCCTTCATGCCGCAGTTCATCCGCCCGGAGCAGCCGCTGCTGCCGCAGTACGTGGTCCTGGCTGTCACCGTGATCGTGATCGACGTCCTGGTCATGTGGTTCTTCTTCGCGGCAGCGGCCAGGTCCTTCCAGCGCTTCACCCACGACGCCCGTGGGCATAAGGTCCTGAACCGGACGTTTGGCGGGCTCTTCGTCGGCGTCGGCGTCCTGCTGGCCGCAATTCACTAAGCGCCGCGGCCGCCGGCGTCCCGGCACCGGCGGAACGGTCAGCGGGCCGGTTCTGAACGGGCGGGTCCTCCCAGGCGGCGCGGACTACCAGTTCCTCCGCGGCCCCACCTGACGGAACTGGACGCCCGGTACGTTCTGGAAACTGACGACGGCCACCGGATCTTCGTGCACAACACCGCTCTCCGGCACGGCCCGGGACATCGAGCTGCTGAACTCGGGTGCCGCCGTCGACCCTTCACGGATCTATTTCCGATGCTGGCCCCGGCTCACCACCGCATCCCCCGCCCTGGCTGAGCACTCGCCTCATGCTCGGGACGGGCGTTCGGCAGCCCGGCCGGGTGGTCATCAGGATCTTCACGGTGGATTAGCGGGCATCCGGCAACGAAAGAAGCCGTATGCCCGAATGCCCCCTTCGTGCCGGGCTGCGTCCGTCCGGGGGCACTTTGCGGGCAATATTCGACGCCGGCACCTTGGGCGGCGGCGTGTCCGCGCCAAAGTGCCCCCGGACCGCAGCCGGGTCCCGGGCTGCGTGCTGGGCCATGTAGCAGGCTGGGGCTTCCCCGCTCCCCCGTCAGACGTGGCCGGACGTGAGCTTCCGCAGATCAGCCTTCCGGATCTTGCCGCTCGCGGTCCGGGGCATCTCCTCCACGAAGACCACGGATTTGGGGATCTTGTACCGCGCCAGCCGGCCCTCCAGGTGGGAGCGCAGCTGCTCTTCCGTGAGCCGGGCCCCGTCCCGCAGCAGCACCACGGCGCGCGGCACCTCGCCCCACTTCTCGTCCGGCACGCCGATCACAGCGACGCTTCCGACGGCGTCGAGCTCGGCGATCGCCTGCTCCACCTCGGCCGGGTAGATATTCTCCCCGCCGGAGATGATCATGTCCTTGAGCCGGTCGGAGATGAACACGAAGCCGTCCGGGTCCTTGTAGCCCATGTCACCGGACTTGAACCAGCCGTCCCCTGTGTAGGAGTCCGCGGAGGCCTCGGGCCGGTTCCAGTACTGGTGGATGACGTTGGGACCCTTGATCTGGATCTCCCCCACCGTTCCGGGCGCAGCGGGCCCGGACGCCGGGTCGAGGGGATCGGCCACACGGACATCGGTGAAGAAATGCGGCAGTCCGGAGGACCCGGCCTTGTCCCGGGACCGGGCCGCCGGCAGCGTCGTGGCGCCCGGGGCCGTCTCGGTCATGCCGTAGCCGTTGGAGAAGCGCAGCCCGCGGCGTTCGTAGGCTTCCAGGACCCGCACCGGCACCGCGGACCCGCCGCACGTCAGTTTGTTCAACGAACTCAGGTCCGTGGCGTCCCAGTCCGGGTGCTCGCAGAGCATCTGGTAGGTGGTAGGCACCCCGCTGATGGTGGTTGCGCGGTGCTGCTGGATCAGCTCGAGCGTCCGGCGGGGATCGAACTTGGCCTCCAGGACCACGGTGCCGCCTTTGAGGAGCGTGGGCAGGACACCCATGTCCAGGGAGGCGACGTGGAACATCGGGGAGATCATGAGGGCCACGTCGGTGGAGGCGAAGTCGAAGTCGACGAGCACGTTGATGCAGTTCCACGTGATGTTGCCGTGGGTCAGGAGCGCGCCTTTGGGGTTTCCGGTGGTTCCGGAGGTGTAGAGGATCATGGCGCCGTCGTCCAGGCCCACGGGCTCGTCCGGCGCCAGCGCCGCGCCGGAGGCGATCACGGCCTCAAACGCCTCCACGGCGCTTCCCCGGCCAGCACCGCCGCCGTCGGGCACTGTTTTGGCTGGCGCTGGTGCTGTCGAATCGTCGACGACGATCCGCGACCCCACACAGGTCTCCACCGAGCCGTGTTCCGCGAGCACCGCGAGCGCCGCCGAGTGGACCAGCACGACCGCGCCGCTGTCCCGGAGCTGGAACTGGATTTCGGGCGGCGCGAGCCGGGTGTTCAGTGGGACGAAGACCGCCCCGGCCAGGCCGGCGGCGAAGAGGGTCTCCAGGAAGGAGGGATCGTTTTCGCCCAGGTAGGCCACCCTGTCGCCTTTGACTACGCCGCGGTCCCGGAGGGCGTTGGCGAGCCTGGTGGAACGTTCCGAGAGCTCAATGTAGCTGAGCTCCCGGTCCCCTGCGATCACGGCGGTCTTGGTGCCCGACTTCGGGCGGCGCCGTTGCAGCCACGAGCCGATGCCAAAATTCTCCACGGAAAATCCTTTCTACTTAGACGGTAGCGCCAGCGGGCCGGGTTAGGACCCGACAGTCTGCAGATCGTTGTTCTTGGGCTCTCGGGTCAGCAGGATGAAGACGATCGACACGACCGACATGATGGCCAGGTACCAGACCACGGCGGCGGTGTCCTGTCCGGAGTCCTTGAAGATCTGCGCCACGATGCCCGGCGTGAACCCCGCGCCGAGAAGGGTGGCGAGCTGGTAGCCCAGTGAGGCGCCGGTGTAGCGCGAGGTGGTGCCGAACTGCTCGGACACGAACGCTGCGAGCGGGCCGAACAGGGTGGAGTGGATCATGAGGCCGATTGCGAAGGCCACGAAGATCAGCCCGATGTTGTTGGAGGACAGGAGCTGGAACATCGGCGTGAGGTAAAGGATGAAGAGCACCAGGCCGCCGATCATGACGGGCCGCCGGCCCAGCTTGTCGGAGAGCCGGCCGCCCATGATCACGAAGGCGATGGACACGAAGGAGGCTGCCGCGAAGGCGTAGAGCACGCCCTGCCGGTCCGCACCCTTGGACACGGCGTAGGTCACGGAGAACGTGGCCAGCACCACCTGGAGCGCAAACCCGGCCGCGCCGGCCAGCATGGTGAAGATCAGGGTCTTGGGCCGGCGCAGGACCTGCAGGAGGGGAATCTCGCGGCGCGCCGGCGCACTGCCCGGCACCGTCCGCCCGGTGTTGTCCCGTTCGGCCTGTTCCCGCTCGGCTTGCTCTTGTTCCAGGGCCGCCTTGAAGATGGGGCTTTCGGAGACCTTGAGCCGGACGAACATGCCGATGCCCAGGAGGACGAAGGACAGCAGGAAGGGTACGCGCCAGCCCCAGGCCAGGAACTGCTCGTTGGGCAGGGCCGCGAACGCGCCCATGACCAGGGTGCCCAGCACCGCTCCGGTGGGGGCGCCGGCGTTGACGAACGAGGCCGCGAAGCCGCGCTTGCCCGATTCGGAGTGTTCAAGCGCCATGAGGGCGGCGCCGCCCCACTCCCCGCCCACGGCAATGCCCTGGCAGACGCGAAGGATCACCAGCATCACGGCGCCCCAGGCTCCGGCCACCGCGGCGCCGGGCACCAGCCCGATCAGGGTGGAGGCGATGCCCATGACCAGCATCGAGACAATCAGCATGTTCTTGCGTCCAAGCCTGTCGCCGAAGTGGCCGAATATGATGCCGCCGAGGGGCCGCGCCACATAGCCGGCGGCGAATGTCCCGTACGCGGCCACCACCCCCACCCACTCGTCCGCGCCGGAGAAGAACACCTTGGGAAAGACCACGGCGGCGGCCGTTGCATAGAGCAGGAAGTCGTAATACTCGATGGTGCTGCCGAGATAGCTGGAGGCAATGACGGTCCGTGCTTCACGGCGACGCGTACCCGCGTCCATGGCCTGCAACTGCGAAATTTGGGACATCGTTGTTCCTTATGGCAGAAGGGATGGTGAAGGGGCTGTGGCGGTTTACTTGTAGAAGCGGGCGAGGAACTCGGCCACGACGGCGGGGCGTTCCTGGCCTTCGATCTCGATCGTGTTGGCCACCTTGATCTGGGCGCCGCCCTTGACCTCGGTGACCTCTGCAATGGTGGCCCGCATGCGGATGCGCGCACCCACCTTGACCGGGGAGGTGAAACGGACCTTGTCGAGGCCGTAGTTGACCTTGGTGGTGACGCCGTCGACGTCGAACAGCTCGCCCCAGAAGGGGATGATGAGCGAGAGGGTGAGGAAGCCGTGGGCGATCGGGGCGCCGAAGGGGCCGTCCTTGGCCCGTTCCGGGTCCACGTGGATCCACTGGTCATCGCCCGTGGCATCGGCGAATTTGTTGATCTGCTCCTGGGTGATTTCGCGGTAGTCGGTGACACCGAGATCGGTGCCGGCGAGGGTAAGCAGTTTGTCGAAGTCGACGACGAGGTTGGGCATCTTTGGCTCCTGGAGTAGTTGGGTTGGGTTGTACGACGACGGCGGCGCGCCGTAGTCAGTGGGTGAGAGGCGTCATTGGGTGAAGGCGCTGTGGCCAGTGAGGGCCCGGCCGACGATCAGGGCATTGATCTCATGGGTGCCCTCGTAGGAGTAGACGGCCTCGGCATCGGCGTGGAACCGGGCGACGTCGGTGTCCAGCGTGATCCCGTTGCCGCCCACCACTTCGCGGGCCAGTGCGACGGTCTCGCGCATCAGCAAGGACGTCTGCATCTTGGCCAGGGCCGAGTCCTGGTCCCGGTAGATGCCCTTCTCCTGCTGCTCGGTCAGCCGGACCACCAGGGACAGCGCCGAGGTGACGTTCCCGAGCATCCGGGCCAGCTTTTCCTGGACAAGCTGGAAGGACGCGAGCGGGCGGCCGAACTGCTGCCGCCCGGTGACATACTTCAGCGCCGCCTCAAAGGCCCCGGCCGCGATGCCCGTGGCGATCCACGCGACGTCCGAGCGCATGGCCCGCAGCATCGCGGCCACGTCCCGGAACGAGTTCACGTTGTGGAGCCGCCGGGATTCCGGCACCCGGACGGCGTCGAGCGTGATGTGGGCATTCTGCATCATCCGCAGGGCCGTCTTGCCGTGGATCTTCGCCAGGGTCACGCCCGCGGCCTCACGGTCCACGAGGAAGGCCTTGACCTGCCCGTCGGCCGTGTCGCGGGCGAACACGGCCAGGACGTCGGCCGTTGCCGCGCCGCCGATCCAGCGCTTTTCGCCGTCCAGGACCCAGGTGCCGCCGTCCGGGCCACCCTCACGGCCCTTTTCCCTGCGGGCAGTGGTGGACAGGCCGCCGGCGATGTCCGAGCCGGACTCGGGTTCGGTCAGCGAAAAGACGCCCTTGAGTGAGAAGTCGATGACCCCGGGCATCCACTCGGCCTGCTGTTCCGCGGAGGCCCCGACCCGGATGGCGGTCCGGAACAGTCCGGCCTGGGCCGTGTACCAGGTGGCCAGCGAGGCGTCCGTGCGGGCGAGTTCGAAGATCCGGAACCCCTGGTAGATGCCCCGGGCCGGTGTCTGACCCGCACCCGGGGAGCCGGTCAGTTCCGCCGGTTCCATGAGGTCCAGATCGATCAGCGGCCGGGCGAGCTGGTCCGGGAACTCGCCACGCTCCCAGTAGTCGGCCAGGAGCGGGCGGGCCTGGGTGTCCAGGAACTCCCGCAGCCGACCCAGCACCCTCCGCTCCCCGCCGGTGAGGAGGGACTCGGCGTCGTAGTAGTCGCAGACGCTGTAGAGGCGCGTCTGCGCTGTTTTCTGGGGCGCGGTTTCAACGCTCACCTCAGCCACCGAGCCCGAGCAAGCGGATGGCGTTGTCCTTGAGGATCTTGGGCCGGACCTCGTCCTTCAGCGGCAGGTCCGCGAAGGCGCCCAGCCATTTCTGCGGGGTGATGAGCGGGAAGTCGGTGCCGAACAGCACCTTGTCCTGCAGCACCGAGTTGGCCATCCGGACCAGGGACTCCGGGAAGTACTTCGGGGACCAGCCGGAGAGGTCGATGAACACGTTGGACTTGTGCGTGGCGATCGAATTCGCCTCGTCCTGCCACGGCACCGAGGGGTGGGCCATGATGATCTGCAGCTCCGGGAAGTCCGCGGCCACGGCGTCAAGCAGGAGCGGGTTGGAGTAGGCCAGCTTGATGCCGTACCCGCCGGGGAGCCCGGCCCCCATGCCGTTCTGTCCCGTGTGGAAGATGGCCGGCAGACCCAAGTCCTGCAGTGTTTCCCAGAGCGGGTAGAACTGCTCGTTTGAGGGGTCGAAGCCCTGCAGGCTCGGGTGGAACTTGAACCCGCGCGCGCCGAGGTCGATCGCCTGGTGCTTGGCACCCTGGATGGCGTCGGCACCGGTGCGGGGGTCCACGCTCCCGAAGGGGATCAGGACGTCGTTGTTTCGCGCCGCCCCTGCAATGAGTTCCGGGATGCTGTTGGGCTCGTGCTTGAGCTGGGTCCGGGCGTCGACTGTGAAGACGACGGCGGCCATGTTCAGCTCGCGGTAGATCTCGGCGATCCGGTCCAGCGACGGGCTGCGGTCCTCGGCCTTGAAGTACTTGGCGGAGGCCTCGGTCAGCGCCGCCGGAAGGGACTCATGGCCGTGGCCGTCCACTTCGAGGTGGACGTGCATGTCGATCGCATCGAGTGAGGCGGCGTCGATGCCGAGTTCGTAGCGCTGCGCGGACATGTCAGCGAACCTCCGCCGGTTCGGGCTGCAGTTCCGCCGGCAGCGGCAGGAAGTCCTCGCCTACACTTTGCAGCTTGTCCCCGAAGAGCGCGCCGAAGTCGTCGACGAGATCCTGGTAGCCCCAGCCGCCCTCGCGGTATTCGGTGGCGGCGGCCTCGGGGTGGGTCCAGAGCTGCAGCCGGTCACCGCCCGCGCCGATGGCCTGGCCGGTGACGCCGGCGGCAGCGTCGGAGGCGAGGAAGGCCACCAGTCCGGCGACGTCGTCGGCCTTTCCAAAGCCGAGGTCGTGGCGGAAGAAGGCCGGCATGGCCTCGCCGCGCTCGTCGGCCTCGACGGCCTCGACGGCCTTCTGGAAGTACGGGACGGTCTTGGTCATGGCGGTGGCGGCCACGGGAATGACGGCGTTGGCGGTGACGCCGGCTTTCTTCATTTCCAGCGCCCAGGTGCGGACCATGCCCACGATTCCGGCCTTCGCGGCGGCGTAGTTGGTCTGGCCGAAGTTGCCGCGCTGGCCGGTCGGGGAGCCGATGGTGATGATGCGGCCGGCAATGCCGTGCTCCTTGAAGTAGCCGAAGGCCTCCCGTGCACAGGTGAAGGTGCCGCGCAGGTGGACGTTGATCACGGCGTCGAAGTCCTCGTCTGTCATCTTCAGCAGGCTCTTGTCCCGCAGGATGCCGGCGTTGGTGACCAGAATGTCCAGCCGACCAAACTCCGTGACGGCTGCCTGCACGAGCTGCTTGGCGACGTCGGAGCTGCCCACCGGGGCAACGACGGCGGCTGCGCGGCCGCCGTCGGACTGAATCGTCCGGACGGCGTCTGCGGCGACCTCGGCGTCCACATCGTTGACGACGACGGCGGCGCCCTGCCGGGCCAGTTCCCGGGCGTAGGCCAGGCCGAGGCCCCGGCCGCTTCCGGTGACGATTGCTACTTTTCCTGACAGGCTCATTGCCGCTCCTTTGCTAGCTGCCGTGTGCATCCGTCCTTGCGGCATGGGATGCTGTTCTGCATCCATGAAAATATGGATAGTTGAAAAAGTCAATGATTTATTTTTGGGACTATTGGAGTTGGGCATGCCGACCGAAGCAGACGAACAGCTGGACATCGCGCCGACCGAGAAGCTTGTGGCGGCGACCATCAGCCAGGACGCGGGCTTCCTGCTGGCCAAACTCCACGCCTCCGGCTCGGTCCTGAACAACCGCGCGCTGGCCGACTATGGCCTCAAGGAGCGCTCCTATTCGGTGCTGGCCCTGGCCAACAGCGAACTGGAGCCCACCCAGCGCGAGATGGCAGAATTCCTCAGCCTGGACCCCAGCCAGATCGTCGCTCTGATTGACGAGCTCGAGAAGCGCGGGCTGGTGATCCGCGCGCCCGGAAAGCAGGATCGTCGCGCCAAGATCGTCTCGGCGACCGCCGAAGGGGCAGCCGTCTTCCGGCAGGCCGAGGCTGCGGCGCGGGAAGCGGAATCCACAGCGCTGGCCGGCCTTAACGGCACCGAAATCGCGGCCCTCAAAGGACTGCTGCGCAAGGCGCTGTGGGGAACCGGCGGCCTGAATGCGGGCCAGCGTGGCATGGCCGCGGAATAGCCGCGGGAAATGGAGAAGGAGGAACCGTGACCGTTCGGAGCGCCGGCATTCTCCTGTACCGGCTATGGAGTGCACTCCCGCCCGGCGGGGCGCCCCAGTCGGGCAGCACACCGCAGCTTGAGGTCTGGATAGCCCACATGGGCGGACCGTTCTGGGCCCGCAAGGACGCCCACGGCTGGTCCATCCCCAAAGGTGAATACGTCACCGACGAGGACCCGCTGGCGGCCGCGCACCGCGAGTTCGCGGAGGAAATCGGTACGCCGGCACCCGCCGCCGAGTACCGCCGGCTCGGCGACTTCCGCCAGCCCTCCGGCAAGATCATCACGGTCTTCACGGCCGAAGCGGACTTTCAGCCCGAACGAATCGTGAGCAACACCTTCGAGCTGGAGTGGCCGAGGGGATCCGGTGCGGTCAGCAGCTTCCCCGAGATCGACCGCGCCGAATGGACCGCCGAGCCCGCAGCCCGGTCCAGGCTGGTCAAGGGCCAGCTGCCCGTCCTCGACGCGCTGGTCCGGCACCTTGGGCTGGACCCGGCCGCACCCGAGCCCGGGGCATGACAATGACTAAAAATCGGTTGACACTTTTTGTCATACATCGCGGCGGTCAGCTAGCCAAGAGGGCCCGGATCGTTCATGCTTAGCTATGACCTCAATGTCGAGCCAGTACCGGATCATCGCGGTCTGCACCGGAAACATCTGCCGGTCGCCGATGGCCGAACTCATGCTGGCGGAGGCATTCCGGGCCGAGCGCCTGACCGGGGCCGTGATCGATTCCGCCGGCACCACCGCCTATGAGGCCGGCCGGCCCGTCGATCCCCGGGCCGCGCGCAAACTCACGGCTCAGAACATCGCTTCGGACCGCCACGTGGCGCGCGAATGGCGGCCCGAATGGTTCGCCAGCCGGGAGCTGATCCTGGCCCTCGACGTCGACCACTACGGCTGGCTCCGGCAGGCAGCACCGGACCGGGAATCCTTGGCCAAGATCCGCATGCTCCGCAGCTTCGACCCCGCCGTGGCGGACAAGGACCCGCTGGAGCAGGGCATCGAGGACCCGTGGTACGGCGGCCACACCGACTTCGACACCACCTGGAACCTCATCCGGGCCTCCCTTCCGGGGATTGTGCAGCACGTGCGCACCGAACTTGAGCGGCAGGGCGGGCAACATCACGGCAGTGACCGACCCAATGCACAGCAGCCGGTACGCTCTATTTCATGAGCCCCGCACCCGTCATCATCGCAATCGACGGGCGCTCCGGCTCCGGCAAGACCACCCTGGCCATCGAACTGGCGGCGCGGCTGAGGGAGCATCACAAGGTCTCGCTCTTCCACCTTGAGGACATCTATCCCGGCTGGAACGGGCTGGCGGCGGGCATCGAACGCTACGTCACCACCGTGCTTTCACCCTTGCGGCGCGGGGAGAATGCAGAATGGGTCAGCTGGGACTGGGAACGGCACTACGACGGCGAGGCCCGCACCACACGCCCGGCCGAAATCGTCCTGGTGGAGGGCGTCGGCGCCGCCGCGGCGGCCGCAGCGCCCCTGCTGGACGCCGTGATCTGGGCGGACTCCTCCGACGCGGACCGCCGGGCCCGGGCATTGGCCCGGGACGGCGATACCTACGAACCGTTTTGGGACCAGTGGGCTGCCCAGGAAGCGGAGTGGCTGGCGGCCGATGACGTCCCGGCGCGCGCGGATGTGCACGTGCTCAACCTGGCGGACGGCACCGCCCCGGACGACGTCCTGCAGGCCCTTCAGTACCTTCCCGCCGTCGCCCCGGCCCTACTGCCCGAACTCGCCGCCCGGCGCGGGCTGCAATTGCTGGCAGAACGGATCCAGGCCCAGCCCGAGCCCGCGCAACTGTTTGCGGCGCTCTTTGGCGGTTCAACCAACGCCGTGTGGCTCGACTCCTCCCTGGACCCGGCAGGCCTGGCCCCGGAGGCTGCGGAGCGCAGCCGCTTCAGCATCCTGGCCGACGACGGCGGCCGCTTCGGCCAGGCCGTCCAGCACAGCTCCGGACGGACCCGCGTCAGTACGGGCCAGGCCACCGTGACCACCGATGGGCCGTTCTTCCGCTGGCTCGACGGCGCATGGGGCCGCCGCGCGCTCCGTGCACCCGAGGCCTACCCGTGCGAGTTCACCCTGGGCTGGCTCGGGTACCTCGGCTATGAGCTCAAACGCGAAACCGGCGGCAACGACGTCACCGCCGCCACCCCGGACGCGTGCCTGATCTTCGCCGGCCGCGCCGTGGTCCTTGACCACGCCGAGGGCACAGCCTGGCTGCTGACCCTGGACGCACCCGACGCCGGGGACTGGCTTGAAACGGCCCGCACGGCCGTCACCGCGGCCGCGTCGGCGCCCGGGGCCGCGCCCGCTGCCCCGGCCCAGCGTGTCAGTGCCCCGCAGCCCGCCGCCCCGCGCTTCGCCGCCCGGGACACGGAAGCCGGCTACAAGGCCAAAGTCACCGAGGCCCAGCGTGAGATCGCGGAAGGAAACACCTACGAGGTCTGCCTGACCACGGTGCTCACGGCTGCCCCGCCGGCGGGGCCCCAGGGCATGGATCCGTGGCCGGCCTACCTGGACCTGCGGCGCCGCAACCCGGCCCCCTTCGCCAGCTTTCTGCGGTTCGGCGATCTCGCCGTGGCAAGCACGTCGCCGGAGCGGTTCCTGCAGATTGCCGCGGACGGCAGGATGCGGGCAGAGCCGATCAAGGGCACCCGCCGCCGCGATCCGGAACCGGGGACGGATGCCGCCCTGCGGGAGGAGCTGGAATCGTCGGCCAAGGACCGCGCGGAAAACATCATGATCGTGGACTTGCTGCGCAACGACCTCAGCCACTTCGCCGTCCCGGGTTCGGTGGCCGTCAGCCGGCTGTGCGCGATCGAGAGCTACGCCACCGTGCACCAAATGGTGAGCACCATCGATGCCCGGCTTCGGCCCGGGATGCCGCGGGCCGAGGCCGTCGCGGCCTGCTTCCCCGCCGGTTCGATGACCGGCGCCCCCAAGGTCAGCACCATGGCCATCCTGGACCGGCTGGAGGCCGCGCCGCGCGGCGTGTACTCCGGGGCGATCGGCTACTTCTCCCTGAACGGGGCCGCCGACCTCGCCGTGGCAATCCGGACCCTCGTGGTCAGGGCCCTCGGCGAGGATACCGCGGAACTGAGCCTCGGCGTCGGCGGTGCCGTCACCGCCGACTCGACCCCGCAGGAGGAGTACGAGGAAATCCGGACCAAGGCGTTCGGCGTCCTCTCGGCGCTCGGCGCCGAGTTTCCCCACGGCTGAGTCGGCTCTCCCGCTGGTTCCCCCCGGCTACTGCAGGGTGGCCGTCAGCCGTGCGACGTTGTCCACGTATTTGACGCCCATCGGACGTTTCATCCAGTCCTCGAGCGTAAGTTCGCGCGAAATGCCCCGGTAGGTGTCCTCCACGGCGCTGATCCGCCGCACGATGTCCTCCCCCAGGAGCATCACCGAGACCTCCAGGTTCAGCGAGAAGGAGCGCATGTCCATGTTGCTGGAACCCAGCACGGCAACGTCGTCGTCGATCGTGAAGTGCTTGGCGTGCAGCACGAAGGGGGCCTTGTAGAGGTAGATCCGCACCCCGGCTTCAAGCAGAGCCTCATAGTAGGACTGCTGGGCGTGGTGGACCAGGAACTGGTCGCCCTTTTCCGAGACGAAGAGTTCGACATCGACGCCGCGCTGCGCCGCCGTCGTCACCGCATACAGCAGCGAGTCGTCCGGGACGAAGTACGGGCTGCAGATCGAGATCTTGCGCTGCGCCGAATAAATCAGCGTGTTGAAGAGCCGCAGATTGTTTTCGGTGATGAAGCCTGGTCCGCTGGGCACCACCTGGGCGGTGATGTTGCCGGC
This sequence comes from Arthrobacter sp. P1_H7, assembly GCF_056405215.1. NCBI lineage: Bacteria > Bacillati > Actinomycetota > Actinomycetes > Micrococcales > Micrococcaceae > Arthrobacter > Arthrobacter sp. P1_H7. Next base: position 207,524 of record NZ_JBFUCO010000010.1, read on the forward strand.
GTGCAGTTCGGGCCGGTGCGCGAGTTGTTCCTCAATGGACTCGTCGGTCTCGCTGAGCCAGTCGGTGGCGAAGACGACGTTGAGCGTGGTGACGATCGGTCCACGCAGGCAGGCCATCAGCTCGACCCATTCGCGGCCGATCTTGCGGTGCTTGGGGTTGTTGTAGGAGGGCTCGATCAGGTTCTGCGATCCGGTGAAGGCGATCTCGCCGTCGATCACCATGATCTTGCGGTGGTTGCGCAAGTCCGGCCGGCGCCACTGCCCCTGCAGCGGGTTGAGCGGCAGCATGGGCCGCCAGCGGATCTTGCTGGCCTTGAGCCGGGCGATCAGCTTGCGATATCCCTTGATGCGAAGCGTGCCAAGGTGGTCGAACAGGACACGGACCTCGACGCCGCGCTCGGCGGCCTCTTCCAGCGCGGTCAGCAGATCGTCCGTGACGTGGTCCGAGCTCATGATGTAGAACTCGGCGTTGACGAAGGACTTTGCGCCGCGGACCGCCTTGGCCATCGCCTTGATGGAGTCGGGGTAGCCGGGCAGCAGCTCCACTTGGTTACCGTCCACCATCGGCAGCGAGCCCAGCGTCTTGTTCAGTTCAGCGGCGGAAGCCACCCATTCGGGTCCGGCGTAGCGGCTTTCCAGCATCGCCAGTTCCGAGGTCCCGGCGCGCACTCGGGTATTGACCGCGTCCTGCTGCGCGCGGCGCTTGCGGGAGAGCCGGAAATTGCCGAACAGCAGGAACAAGGCCAGGCCGATGATGGGCACAATGAAGATGCCCAGCAACCACGCCATCGCGGTGGTGGGCCGCCGGTTTCCGGGGATGATGCCCAGGGCCAGCACGCGGATGGCGAAGTCGATCACCGTCAAAATCAGAATCGCCCAGGACGGTAAAGTTTCCGCCAGCGGAAATGGCCACAGCACAGGCGAACCCCTCAAGCTACAGGCCCGCGGAACAGTTCCGGAACGGGCAACGTGCAAATCCTATCCCGGGACCGCCGAGACTAAGCTGTAGCCATGACCACTCCTGCCCCCGTTCCTGCGCCCGCGACCGTGCTGGTCTTCCTCGACCCGGCGTTCGACGGCGGCCGCGTTGCCGACGCGTCGCAGCCGCAACTGATGGCCACGGACCTGGGCGCCACCCGCGGCGACGGCGTCTTCGAATCCCTGCTGGCCGTCGGCGGCCGGCCCCGCAAGATCCAGGCCCACCTGACCCGGCTGGCCGGCTCGGCCCGGCTGCTGGAGCTGGACATCCCGGCCGAGGACGCATGGCGGCGGGCGGTGGAAACCGCCATCCGCGAGTTCCGGGGGCAGGAACCTGCCGCGGCTGCAACGCACGGCACGGGGCAGGATGAGGTGGTGGTGAAGCTGATTGTCACCCGCGGGCCGGAGGGCGCGGCTGCCCCCACGTGCTGGGTCCAGGCCTCCGCGCCAGCGGCCGCGGGCCGCCGGCAGCGCGAGACCGGGATCGACGTCATCCTGCTGGACCGCGGCTACGACAGTGAAGTCGGCGAGCGCGCCCCGTGGCTCCTGCTCGGCGCCAAGACCCTTTCCTACGCCGTGAACATGGCGGCGTTGCGCTACGCCCACCGGCAGGGCGCCGACGACGTCATCTTCACGTCCGCGGACGGCCGGGTGCTGGAGGGTCCGACGTCGACCGTTCTGCTGGCCCACCTGGAAACCTCGGACGACGGCGCCGGCGGCGTCCGCACCGTCCGGCGGCTCATCACTCCCCAGCTGGACAGCGGCATCCTGCCCGGCACGTCACAGGGCGCCCTGTTCACCGCCGCCAAGGCCGCCGGCTGGGAGCTGGGCTACGGCCCGCTGGAGCCGAAGGACCTGCTGGACGCCGATGCGGTCTGGCTGATCTCCAGCATCCGGCTCCTGGCCCCGGTGAACCACATCGACGGCCAGGAAATCGGCACCCCGGAACTGCGGCGCCAGCTCACGGCCGAACTCAACGCCCTCTTCGCCACCATCGAATAGCAACGCGGGGTCAGGTACGGCCCATCCCATGTCCCCGGATGGGCCGTAAGTGACCCCGCGTTGGTGTTGCGCTCACCCCAGGGCGTCCGCGGGCACTGCCGGGCACCGGCGGAAGGAGGCCGGGTTGAATGCCGGGAGGGTGAACGTTGCCAGCACGGCGTCGAGCATTTCCGGGGCCCACGTGCTGTTCTCGCCCAGGGTCGCGCAGACACCCAGCACCACGGGCGTTCCGTCGGTTCGGCGGCGGATCTGGACCTGGACCGGCCCGGTCAGCCCGAGCGTGCGGACGGCGGCCAGACCCAGCTTGCGCACATCCCCGGCCTGATTCGCCGGCACCCTCCGGCTGACTTCGTCGCTGCCGGCGCGTCCATACGGAGTCCTGGTCTTCTCGAGGACCACCGCCACCGGGGCCATCGCGTTGCGTGCCGGGGTGCCGAACACCAGGCACACGTAGTCGGCGCCCGGGATAAATTCCTGGACCAGTTGCCCCGCCGGCATGTTCTTCCAGCTAACAGAGGCGGTTCCGGCCAGCAGGTGGACACCATGGGAGCCTTTGAAGACCCGCGGCTTGACCACCACGGGGCCGCTGAGGCCGGCGAGGGATGCCGGCGCGGCGGCGAGGTCGCCCGGAACCGCGAACCGGGGCACCGGAATGCCGGCTGCCTGCAGCGCCCAGGTGGTGAAAAGCTGATCGTTGGCGAGGGCCACCGCGGCAGGATCACCCACGATGATCCGCACGTCCTGGGCGAATCCGGCGCGGGCCGCGGCCAGGACCGGGAGTTCCACGGTGAGGGTCGGAATGATGACGTTGATGGCTTCGCGGTCCACCAGCCGGCGCAGGTCCAGGATCATGTCCGGGTCCGTCGCCGGCAGGAGCCTGACCGCGGCGGCGGCGGGAGCCTCCCCGGCCTGACGGGTGTCGGCGCGGGCATCGGAGCCGAGGTACGGGAGGCCCCGGGCTTCGAGCTGGGCCGCGACGGCCCGTCCGGCGGCGCTTGTAATCCCGGTAACGAGTATGCGCGGGTCCACTATTGCTCCATTCCGCCGTCACCGGCCGGACCGCGGCTGCGGCTCCGACCGTTCCAGCCACCGATTCTCAGACAGCCTGTTGATGGACAGACGAGTCGTTTCACGGACTGCTCGATTCACAAACTGCCAGAATCACCTGCAGCGCCGGCCGACGCGTCGGACCTAATCCCCCCAGTAGACGGCGAAACGTCCCGGCAGACACGAGTGGGCAGTACCCGAAACTGGAGCCCGCCACTACTCGCCCGGGCCACGGCCCGGTTACGGAACATGACGACGGCGGCGGTGCGGGCCGGCGTCGCAGGTGTTACGTTTTTGGGGAGTAATGAGAACCGGTGCCAAGCCCTGACTGGCCGGTCGGCAACCCTCCCTTTCGCGGCGGGGTGCCTCAGGTGAATACTCGGCAATCGAGAATTCGAGCTGCAAGCGTGAAAGAGGAGATCCGTCGTGACCGACACGTCAATACCCACAACAGCCACCAGTACAGTCCCCGCCGCAGCCCCCAGCACTGCACCCAGTGCACCACCTGCCGGCGAGGAAAGACTGGCCTACCGCCTGTTCACCGGCGCGGATGACCGCGCCTTTTGCGAGCGGGTGTCAGCCGCCCTGGCCGAGGGCTATGTGCTGCACGGAAGCCCCGCCGCCAGCTTCAACGGAAGCACCGTGATCGTGGCGCAGGCGCTGGTCCTGCCCGCCGCGATTGCAAGTGCGGACGCCGCCGTGGCCAATGCGGTTGATGAGCTCGACGCCGACGAGTTTGGCGCCGACGGGGCCTTCGCGGGCCACGCATGAGCTACGCCGGAGACCTCAGCCCGGATCAGGCGTGGGCCAAGCTGGAGGCCGGAGCCATCCTGGTGGATGTCCGAACCGAGGGCGAATGGGCCAACATCGGCATCCCGGACACCGCGGCCGCGGGCGAAAGCCGCAACGATCCGCTCTTCATCCAGTGGAACCTCGCCGGCGGCACGCCGAACCCGCACTTCGTGGAACAGCTAAGGCAGCAGGCGCCGGAGGACATCGCCGTCGAGCTGGTGTTCCTTTGCCGCTCCGGTGCCCGGTCGATCGCCGCCGCGACGGCCGCGACGGCCGCCGGCTACACCTCGTACAACGTCCTCGAGGGCTTCGAAGGCGAGACCGACCGCTTCGGCGAACGCACCGTCAACGGCTGGAAGAACCGCGGCCTGCCCACCAACCTCGGAAAGATTTAAGTGACTTTCAATCCCGACGCCGCCGGCTGGGCGGCCGACACCCAGGCTGTCCGCGGCGGCCTTGACCGCACCGGCTTCCAGGAAACCACCGAGCCGATCTTCCTCAACTCAGGATTCGTCTACGAGTCCGCGGCCGCCGCCGAGCGCGCCTTCACCGGGGAGGACGAGCGCTTCGTCTACTCCCGCTACGGCAACCCCTCCGTCGCCACCTTCCAGGAGCGGCTCCGGCTGCTCGAGGGAACGGAGGCGTGTTTTGCGACGGCGTCCGGCATGTCCGCCGTCTTCACCGCCCTGGGCGCGCTGTTGGCGGCCGGGGACCGGGTGGTCGCGGCCCGCTCGCTGTTCGGCTCGTGCTTCGTGATCCTCAACGAGATCCTGCCGCGCTGGGGTGTCGAGACGGTCTTCGTGGACGGCCCGGACCTGGGGCAGTGGCAAGCCGCGCTGTCCGAGCCGACCACCGCGGTGTTCTTCGAGTCGCCGTCGAACCCCATGCAGGAAATCGTGGACATCGCCGCCGTGAGCAAACTGGCGCATGCGGCCGGCGCCACGGTGGTGGTAGACAACGTCTTCGCCACCCCGCTGCTGCAGCGCTGCGGCGACCTCGGCGCGGACGTGGTGGTCTACTCCGGCACCAAGCACATCGACGGCCAGGGCCGGGTCCTGGGCGGGGCCATCCTGGGCACCAGGGAATTCATCGACGGGCCCGTCAAACAGCTCATGCGGCACACCGGTCCGGCGCTTTCGGCGTTCAATGCCTGGGTGCTCACCAAGGGCCTGGAGACCATGGCCTTGCGCGTCAACCATTCCTCGGCCTCGGCGCTGCGCCTGGCCGAATGGCTCGAGGGACAGCCTGCGGTCGGCTGGGTAAAGTACCCGCTGCTGCCGTCCCACCCGCAGTACCGGCTGGCGGTGCAGCAGATGAAGGCCGGCGGGACGGTACTCACCCTGGAACTGCAGCCCTCCCCCGGCCGCACGGCGAAGCAGGCCGCGTTCGCACTCCTGGACGCGCTGCGGATCATCGACATCTCCAACAACCTCGGCGACGCCAAGACGCTCATCACGCACCCGGCCACCACCACGCACCGCGCGATGGGTCCGGAAGGCCGCGCGGCGATCGGGCTCAGCGACGGTGTGGTCCGGCTTTCGGTGGGCCTGGAGGACGTCGAGGACCTCATCCGCGACCTCGGCCAGGCACTCAAGCAGGTCTAGGTGTACTTCCCCGGGTGCCGGCTCCCGGTCAGGCCGGGCGCAACCGGCCCAGGGGCGAACGATTATCGGCCGGCCCTTCGGTGACGGGCCCCTCGGTGGTCAGTTCGATGGCCCGCTCGACGACGGCGGGCAGGCCACCGGCCCGGAACGGGCCGCGCTGCAGCTGCGAACCGGTGCCCTCTGCCAGAATCCGCTCGACGCCCTCGCGCGCCAGCTCCAGCTCGCCCTGCTCCTCAAGCACCGGGGCCACGAAGTCCACGAGCGCCCTGACCACGTCCGCGGCCGGGGCAGGGGTGAAGGTTCCGAAGTCCAGGAGCTCCCCGCGCAGTCCGCAATTGCTGGCCTGCCAGGCGGCCATCCGCAGCAGCAGTGTGGGCACGGGGGCGGGATCGACGCCGTCGTTCCATTCCCGCGCCGCCGACTCCACGAGGGCGCGCACCAGCACGGCAATGAGGGCAGCGTCCTCGGCCCGCAGGCAGACATCCGCGACCCGGATCTCCACGGTGGGATGCTGACGGCACAGCCGCGCGTCGAAATAGACCATTCCCTCATCCATCAGGACGCCGCTTTCCACCAGCCGGGTGACCACGCGGCGGTAGACGGGGAGGCTGCCGAAGATCATCGTGGGACCCGAGCCCGGCCAGCGGTTCCAGGCCTGCGTGCGGTAGCTTTCGAATCCGGTCTCGGCCCCGTTCCAGTAGGGGGAATTCGCGCTGAGTGCTATCAGCACGGCCAGTTTGTCGCGGATCCGGTCCATCACGGCCACGCCCTCCTCCGGGGACTCCACAAAGGTGTGGACGTGGAGGCCGCAGGTCAGCTGGTTCCGGACGGTGAGCCCAAAGCGCTGCTGCATGGTCATATAGCGGGGATTCGGCGTCAGGTGCGTGGCGGAGCCTTGGGGCGACGTGGCCAGGGCTGCGACGCGGCCGCCGTGCGCCCGGGCGGCCTGGTCCGCGAGGGCCCGGCCACGCCTGAGCTGCCGGAGCAGTTCCGTGTACTCCAGGCACGGATGCGTCTGGGTCTCGATCTGTTCGAGCTTGAGTTCGTAGCTGAAATCGGCGCCTTCGTGGACCGGCTTCTGGGCCGGGAGAACCCTGGCGGCTTCCTGCTGCGGCGGCACCAGACTCGGCAGCATGAGGTCAGCGAGGGCAAGCAGCATCCCCGATTCGGGGTCCACTATCAGCAGTTCTTCCTCCACGCCGAAGGTGCGCATGAATCTATTGTGCGTCAGGATCCGCCGAAACGCCCCAAACCAATGCGGGCTCAGTCCTGGAAGTACTCGATCTTCGCGCCGATGGTGTTCAGCCGCTCAGCCAGGTCCTCATAGCCGCGCTCAATGACGTAGATGTTCCGCAGCTCCGAGACGCCACGGGCGGCCAGCATGGCCAGCAGCAGGCAGGCGGCGGGGCGGAGCGCCGGCGGGCAGCCCACCTCGGCCGCACGCCATTTGCTGGGCCCGTTGACGTAGATGCGGTGCGGATCGAGCAGCTGGACCTGGGCGCCGAGCTTGTTGAGTTCGGTCAGGTAAATGGCCCGGTTCTCGTAGACCCAGTCATGGATCATGGTCTGGCCGTGGGCGTTGGCGGCGATCACCGCGAAGAAGGGCAGGTTGTCGATGTTCAGGCCGGGGAAGGGCATGGGGTGGATCTTGTCCTCCGGCGCCCGCAGCTCCGAAGGCTTGGTGGTGACGTCCACCAGGCGGGTGCGGCCGTTGCGGGCAAAGTACTCCCCGGAAACCTCGAGCCGCTGGCCCATCTGTTCGAGCGTGGCCAGTTCGATTTCCATGAACTCGATCGGGACGCGGCGGATGGTGACTTCCGAGTTCGTCACGATGCCGGCGGTGATGAGGCTCATCGCCTCGATCGGGTCCTCGGACGGGAAGTATTCGACGTCGGCGTCAATCGACGGGCGTCCGGTGATCTTCAGCGTGGTGGTGCCAACCCCCGCGATGTCGACGCCGAGCATCTGCAGGTAGAAGCACAGATCCTGCACCATGTAGTTCGGGCTGGCATTGCGGATGATGGTGGTGCCACGGCGGTGGGCTGCGGCCATGATGGCGTTCTCGGTGACGGTGTCGCCGCGTTCGCTGAGCACGAAGGAGCGGTCGTGACCGTCCGACGGCGGCGCCTGCACCGCATAGAACCCGGACTTCGCCTCCACGCTGAGGCCGAACTGGCGCAGCGCCTGCATGTGCGGCTGCACGGTGCGGGTGCCGAGGTCGCAGCCGCCGGCGTAGGGCAGCCGGTAGGTGTCGGCCTCGTCCAGCAGCGGGCCCAGGAGCATGATGACGCTGCGGGTCCGGCGGGCCGCCTCCACATCCATGGATGCCAGGTCCAGGACCGCGGGGCGGCGGATCTGGAGGTCGTTCGCGTTGAGCCAGGTGCATTCGACGCCGATGCTGGTCAGCACCTCCACGATCCGGTTCACTTCCTCGATCCGGGCCAGCCGGCGCAGGGTGGTGGTGCCGCGGTTGATGAGGCTGGCGCACAACAGCGCGACGCCGGCATTCTTGCTGCTGTTGACGTCCACCGCGCCGGCGAGCGTGCGGCCGCCCTCGACGCGCAGGTGGGTCATCTGGGGCCGGCCCACCTTGACGATGCTGTGCCCGACGATCGCCTCCAGGCGCTGGATCATCTTCAGGCTCAGGTTCTGCTTGCCCTGTTCCATCCGGGCGATGGCGCTCTGGCTGGTGCCGAGCTCGGCAGCGAGTTGTCCCTGGGTCCAGCCCTTGGCCCCGCGCGCCTCGCGGAGCAGGATGCCTACGTGTTCAGCAGTCGGTTGAGTCATGCCCCGAAAATATCACGCATGATTTATCAATCGCAGCAATTCCGGCCGGAATGGCGCCAATCTCACACGAATACCCGCACCATGCGATAACCGGGCGCGGCGCCGCAACTCCCCGGACCTCCGGCGCTCCCCCGGCGGCGGCGCCGGTTACTGGCGGGTGAGGAAGACGAGGTTCCAGGTGCCCGCGCCGAGGGCCGCGGCGACGGCGGCAGCCGCGATGCCGAGTCCGCCCAGCAGCACCCAGGCGTCGAGTCCGCTGAACGTGGACGGCCGGGCCCAGGTCCGCTCGGCGCCGCCGAACCCGCGGGCCTCCATGGTCACCGCGAGCCGCGAGGCGCTCCGGATCGCCTGCACCAGCAGACCGAAACTCTGGCCCAGCATGGCGCGGAACCGCTGATAGGGGTTGCCGCTTGAGCCCACGCCGCGGGCCCGCCGGGCCATGCCGATGGTCTGCCATTGCTCGGCCATGATCCCGACGAGCCGCATGGCGGCCAGGGTTCCCAGGACGAACCGGTGCGGCAGTTTTGCGTTCTGGGCCAGGGCGTCGGCCAGGTCCGTGGGGTCGGTGCAGCTCATCAGCAGCACCGCAGGCAATGCGATGGCGAGCCCGCGGAGCATGAAGCCGATCCCCAGTTGCAGGGAACCGGCACTGATGGACCAGATCCCGGCATCGAGCAGGACGGATCCGGAATCGGGCGCCAGGATGGCCGTGCTCCAGCCGCCCAGCGCCGCCGCGAGGATCAGCGGCCAGCCGCGCTGCCACAGCAAGGCGACGGTCAGGCCCGCCAGCGGCAGGAGCAGCAGTTCGAAGGCGAGCGCCACCGACGCCGAAACCCAGTCAATGGACAGCGCCAGGACCAGGGTGATCAGGGTGACCGCCGTGAACTTGGCGAGCGGGTTGGCGCGGGTCAGCAGCGCATGGTTGCCGCGCAGGCTCAGTGCGTCCCTCATGGCGAGGCCCCCTCCGGCAGCTGAAGATCCGGGCCGGGAGCATCCGCGGCGGCGGTTTCCCGTGGCCGGAGGCGGAGTTCCGTGCCACCGAGGACGGCGCTGAATTCGGCGTCGTGCGTCACGGACACGACGGCGGTGCCAGCGTCGAGGAGCTCGGACAGGAACGAGGCGAGTTCGGCCCAGGTATTGGCATCCTGGCCGAAGGTGGGCTCGTCCAGGACCAGCACCTGGGGGTGCGCCGCCAGCACGGTGGCTACCGAAAGGCGCCGCTTCTCGCCGCCGGAGAGCGTGTAGGGGTTGGCGTCCACAAGCTCCGTCAGCCGCAGCCGCTCCAGCAGTTCGTCCACGCGGTCTTCGCCGTAGCCGAGGTGACGCGGGCCGAACATGAGCTCGTCGAGGACCTTGCCGGTGACGAACTGGTGCTCGGGTTCCTGGAAGACGGTTCCTATCCTGGCGATCAGCTGCTGGGCCTTCCACCGGTAGGGATCGGGTCCGGCGTCGTCGCGTAAGCGACCAGTGGCGCGACCACTGGAGTGACCAGTGGCGGGACTGCTCAGCTCCGCCGCGGCCGCGACCGTTCCCGCAACGGGCCGCAGGAGCCCGGCCAGCGTCAGCGCCAGGGTGGACTTCCCCGTGCCGTTCGCTCCGGTGATGGTCAGGGCCTCGCCGGCGCGGACCTGGACCGAGACCCCGGACTGGACCGGGCGCGGCGCGATGGTGCGGAACCCGTCGCGCAGCCCGGCCCGCCGCGGCCGCTCGCGGGACACTGCGAGCCCTTCGGCCGCGAGCAGAACGTGTCCCGCGCCCCGCGCCGGCAGCCGCATCCGCGTCGCCGGGACGTGGCCCGGCACCCAGACGCCCGCACCGATGAGCATGTCCCGCGCCTCGGCCAGGACCCGGTCCGGGGGCCCGTCGATTAAGACCGCGGAGTCCGTGGCGGACCCTGGCTGCAGCACCACGATCCTGTCCACAAGGTCTTTCCAGACCCCCACCCGGTGCTCCACGACCACCAGCGTGGCGCCCGTCTTGTCCAGACAACGGCCGACGGCGTCGCGGACCTCCAGGACGCCCGCGGGGTCGAGGTTGGCGGTCGGCTCGTCCAGCAGCAGCAGCCCTGGCCGCATCGCGAGGATCCCGGCCAGCGCCAGCCGTTGCTTTTGTCCACCGGAGAGGGCCGACGTCGGATGGTCCAGCGGCAGCCGGCCCAGCCCGACGTCGTCGAGGGCCTCGCGCACGCGCGGCCAGATCTCCGCTGCCGGGACGGCCAGGTTCTCCGCCCCGAAGGCGACGTCGTCGCCGAGACGGGACAGCACCACCTGTGTTTCCGGGTCCTGCTGCACCAGCCCGGCGCGGCCGCGCTGCGCCCGTGGCGCGGCGCCGTCGATCAGCAGGCTGCCGGTCTCGTCTGTGTTCTCGGCTTCGCCGGAGTCGCCGGAGTCGCCGGCCGCGCCGTCGCCCAGCACGCCGGCCAGGGCGTGGAGCAACGTCGACTTGCCGGCGCCGGAGGGCCCCAGCAGGAGCACGCGCTCCCCCGGCCGGATGCCCAGGTCAAGGCCGCTGACCGCGGGCCGGGTCCGTCCGGCGTGCCGCCAGCCCCAGCCGCGGGCCGTGACAGCGGCCGGCCGGACGCCCGGTGAAGATCTCATGGTTCTCTGCAGGATTCCGCGACGGGGCTCAGGAGAAGACGGGCTCCGTGGCGGCCTTGCGGGAGGCAAAGGAGCCCAGCACTCCGGTCTTCGCCAGGCCGCGGGTGGCGAGCCAGGCCAGTCCGCCGGCAATCACTGCGCCGGAGATCGTGGTGAAGACGATGTAGGCGAGCTTGTCGCCGGCTTCGTAGGCGATGTTCCAGCCCCACGGCAGGAAGGAATCGTTCAGGCCGCAGAAGAGGCCCGCGCCGGCGCCGGCCAGCACGGAGACGGGCAGGTTGAACTTCTTGTAGAGGAAGGCCGCGAAGACCAGTTCGGCGCCGAGGCCCTGCAGGATGCCGGAAATCAGCACCGTGGTGCCGTACTGCGAGCCCATGATGAGTTCGCCCGTGGCCGCGACGGTCTCGCAGAAGAGCGCGGCGCCCGGCTTGCGGATGATGAGCATCCCCAGCACCGCCGGGATCATCCACCCGCCGGCGTAGAGTCCGCTCAGCGGCGGGTAGACCGCGTTGACCGGAGTCGAGATCAGGTTCGCGCCCTGGGACCAGGCCCAGAAAATGACGCCGCCGGCTACGGCGATCAACGCGGCCACCACAATGTCCACCACGCGCCAGCTGAAGTTGCGCCGGGCGGATGAACGGCTGGCGGAACCATGCTGTGCTGAAATATCTGTCATGTCGTCCTCCTGAGGAACAGGAGGGGAGGGTGCTCCGGCCGGACTCGGCTTCCGCCGCCCTCCGCGCACCCTGAGAACTCGACTCCCTTGCGCCGGTACTAACCGGATCAGGTTCGAGGGTCTGCGGCTGTCCGCACTCTCAGCGCCCACCAAAGGTTTCCCCGGATTTTGCCGGCGATGCCCGACGGCGGCGCTCCCCTGTCGTAATTGTTTTCGCCCTTGTGGGCTGGCTCAGTTTACACCCGGACGGCCGGGTTTTCAGTGGGGTGCCGTCACAATCGTGGACCGGACTGCGGCGGTCCCGGCGGCCGGGAAAACCATCTTGGTAGAGTCGTCGTGTCGGACACCCGGACCCGCCAGCGGGCGGCCTCATCACCCACCGGAAAGCTGGAATATTTTGTCGCACTCACCGGCCACACAAGGTCCCTCCGGGGAATACGATCCCGATTCGAGGGAGCCGCAGCCGCAGGGTTCCCTGGCGGCGCTCATCGGCCGCGTGCTGGCCGAGATGGAGGCGCTCCAGTTCGCGTCGTTCAGCAAGGATGACGCCCTGGACCTCGGGCTCCTCCTTGTCGAGCTGGGCAGGCAACGCTCGCTGCCCATCGCCGTCGACATCACCAAAGGCGAGCAGGTGCTCTTTCACGCCGCGCTGGACGGCGCCACACCGGACAACGAACGCTGGATCAACGCCAAGAAGCGCACCGCCATGCGGTACGAGGTCCCGTCCCTGCTGGTGGGCCTCCGGGCCCGCGCTGCAGGCGGAAGGATCGAGGACAACGCCTGGTGGGACCAGTCGGAGTTCGCCGCCCACGGCGGGGCGTTCCCCGTCTACGTGCGCGGCACGGGTGCCGTTGCCGTTGTCACCGTCTCCGGCCTGCCCCAGAAGACGGATCACGAACTGGTGGTCGAGGCCCTGCGGATGGTCCTCACCCCGGAACGCTAGGCTAGGGGAAAAACCGTTCCCGTCCCAAGGAGACCGAAGAATGAACATCCTCATCAAGCTGCTCGGCACCGGCGTCAGCCTCCTCGCCGGCTTTGCCGGCACCAAGCTCGTGGACACCATCTGGGAGAAGTCGACGGGCAACAAGCCGCCCAAGGGCCAGGAGGACGACGTCCCCACCACCCTGCGCTCGGCCCTGACCTTCGCGCTGATCTCCGCATCGGTCAGCGCCATCATCCAGGTGCTCGCCAACCGCGGCACCCAGCGCGCGATCACCCGCTTCGCGAAGACCCAGGACATCGTCTGACCGGACCCGACTAGCCGCTGTCCCGGCCGCTGCGGTCGAAGCGCTGGCCACGGCGCCGGCCAACGGGTTCAGCGGCCGGCTTCGTCGTCGTCCGCTCCGTGCGTGGCCGCCTGCCGGGCGGCCTTCTGGACTACGGCCTCGAGCTCATCGGAGCTCAGCAGCTCCGGGTGCAGGTGCTTGGTCCGGTAGCCGGCCCGGCCCACCATGTGGGCGGACACGGGGACGGTGAGCAGCTGGAAGAGCCAGGCCACCAGCAGGACGGGCCACACCGACCAGGTGCGCATCTGCAGGCCGAGCGCCGCCAGCAGCAGGAACAGGCCGAGGACCTGCGGTTTGGTGGCCGCGTGCATCCTGCTCATGAGGTCCGGGAACCGCAGCAGCCCGATGGCGGCGGCGAGGGACATCAGGGCACCGGTCACCATGAACACGCCGGAGACGGCGTCGATCACTATGTCAGGATTCACGGACGCCCTCCCGCCTGTCGGCCACGAACCGGGCTACGGTGACCGAGCCGACGAAGCCGATCAGGGAAATCGCAACGAGCAGCATCAGGTTGTTGAGGTGCCGGTTGGCGGCCATGTCGATGCACAAGGCTGCGCCGAAGATGGCCAGCAACACGTCTGCGGCGAGAACCCGGTCCAGCAGCGAGGGCCCCCGCGCGATCCTGACGATCGCCCCCGCGGCGGCCAGGGACAGTACGACGGCGGTCACCGTCAGGACGGTCTGCATCATGCGGCGATCTCCTGTGTCAGTGCGGAAAGTTCGTCTTTGGTCCCCATGATCCGGATCAGCCCGGCCTCGGTGTCCCGGACCTCTTTGCGCAGCTTGGCTGCGTCCCCGGCATTGCGGACGTTGATGCCGTGGATGTAGAGCGTGGACGTTGACCTGTCCACCTCCACCACGAGGGACCCGGGAATCAGCGAGATCACATGCCCGGTGGCCGTGACCAGAAGGTCCGAATGGCTCCGGAGCGGCACGGCGACGATTGCGCTGACCACGTCCGGGCCGCGGACCACGGCCAGGTACATGACCTGGAAGCTTGCCGCGACGACTTTTCCAAGGAAGATGAGGGCGAAGGGCACGGCGCGGAGCACGTTGAAGCGGCCGCCGAGTTCCACCGGGGGCAGATAGAAAATGCGCGCCACGAGCACCGCGATGAGGGCTCCGAAGAGGAGATTGCCCGGGCTGAAGTTCTGCCAGAGTGCGCCCCAGACAAAGACGAGCCACACCAGCAGGGGCAGTTCCTGGCGCAGTGAGATCCTTTTCCGGTTCATTTCCCGCTGCCCTCCTGGCCCTGCACCGGATGGACTGACGGGGGCACCGGCGGCACGGGCGCGTCCTGGCCGAGCACAGCCTGGATGTACGAGGTCCGGTCCAGCATCTCCTGGGCGGACTGGTCTGCCACCCTGAACAGCGGCCCGGCAAAGACGGTCAGGGCCACGCCAAAAACCACCAGGCCCAAGGTGGAGCCCACCATGGTGCGGGGCAGCAGGGTCACATTCGTCTTGCCGGCCCGGTCACCCGTGGCGGAGTCGGCCGGCGCTGCCAGGAGCACCGGATCGGGGTGTTCGGCGTCCTCGGGCTTGCGCCAGAACGCCCGGTTCCAGACCCTCGCGATCGCCAGCAGGGTCAGCAGGCTCGTCAGCACGCCGCCGATCACCAGGGCGTAGGCCAGCGGCGTTCCCAGTTCCACGCCTGCCTGAAGCAGCCCCAGCTTGCCCAGGAAACCCGAGAACGGCGGGATTCCGGCGAGGTTCATGGCGGGAATGAAGAACAGGACCCCCAAGACCGGGGAGAGCTTGGCCAGCCCCGCCACGCGGTCCATGGATGAGCTGCCGCCACGGCGTTCAATCAGGCCGGTCACCAGGAACAGGCTGGTCTGGACGGTGATGTGGTGGGCCACGTAGAACACCGCGGCGCCCAGGCCGGCCACCGTGGACATGGCCAGGCCGAACACCATGTAGCCAATATGGCTGACCAGGGTGAAGGACAGGAGCCTCTTGATGTCGCTTTGGGCCAGGGCGCCGAGGATGCCCACCACCATGGTCAGCAGCGCGGCGACCATGAGCGGGCCGTTGAGCGCATCCCCCGGGAAGAGCAGCGTTTCCGTCCGGACCATCGCATAGACGCCCACCTTGGTCAGCAGCCCGGCAAACACCGCCGTGACCGGGGCCGGTGCGGTGGGGTACGAGTCAGGGAGCCAGAAGGACAGCGGGAACACTGCGGCCTTGATGCCGAAGGCCACCAGCAGCATGACGTGCAGCAGCGTCCGCGTGCCCTGGTCGAGTTCCCCGAGCTTGATGGCGAGGTCCGCCATGTTGATGGTTCCGGTGGCACCGTAGATCATGGCGATCGCGATCAGGAACAGCACCGACGACACGACGGACACCACCACGTAGGTCACGCCGGCCCGGATGCGCGGGCCTGTCCCGCCGAGGGTGATGAGCACGTAGCTGGCCGTCAGCAGGATCTCGAAGCCGACGTAGAGGTTGAAGAGGTCCCCGGTGAGGAAGGCGTTGGACACCCCGGCTACGAGGATCAGGTAGGTCGGGTGGAAGATCGAGACCGGCGCGTCGCGGTCGCCGTCGGCCATGCCCTGTCCGGTTGCGTAGATCAGCACCGCGAGGCTCACGGCCGAGGACACCACGAGCATGAGGGAGGAGAACTGGTCCACCACCAGCACGACGCCCCAGGGCGGCAGCCAGCCGCCGATGTTCACCGCGGCCGTCACGCCATCCCAGACGGAGGCCAGCAGCCAGCATTCCAGCAGCAGGGTCAGGGTCAGCACGGCGATGCTGACCGCGCGCTGGACCCGGGGGTGATGGATGAGCAGGAATGTCAGGGCGGCGCCCAGGATGGGGAGTACGACGGCGAGCGGGGCAAGGCTGGTGATGGTCACTTTCCGCCTCCTTCCGGGCTGGGGTCAACGTTGAGGGAGCCGGGCTGCTCTTCAGAGGCGGCCTTGTCGGCCCGCACGGCGCGGTCACCGGACATGACCGTGGCCAGTGGGAACTCTGAAGTCTCGACCGGGATCACGGAGTCGTCCTCGGCATCGAAGCTTGGCGTCTGCGCGACGCGGCGGTCCTCGGCGTCGTCCTGGATTTCATCCTGGCGGGCCAGGACCCAGGTGCGGTAGATGATGCCCAGCATGAACGCCGTGACGGCGAAGGAGATCACGATCGAGGTCAGGATCAGGGCCTGCGGCAGGGGGTCGTTGTAGTCCCCCGCCGCGGTGTCCTTGGCGAACAGCGGCGCCAGACCGGAGTAGCCGCCGGTGGCGAGGATCAGCAGGTTGGTGGCGTTGGCCAGCAGCATGAGGCCCAGCAGGACCCGGGTGAGGCTGCGTTCCAGGAGCAGGTAGATGCCACAGGCGTAGAGGGCGCCCATGACCGTCAGCAGGGTCAGGTTGACGCTCATGTTCTCCCCTTGGCGGTGGTTTCGGCGTCATCCGCCTCGGCGGGGACTCCGCCGGGGACTCCGTCGTCGTCCTCTTCGGAACGCCCCTCTTCAGCGGGCACCTCTTCGGACGGCTCGGGTTGTTCTTCGAAGTGCTCGTCGATCTCCGCACCGAGGCTGCGCAGCACGTCCAGAGCGAGCCCGACGACCACGACGTAGACACCGATGTCGAAGATGGTCGAGGTGACGAACTTGATGTCGCCGAAGACGGGCAGCCACAGCTCCACGATGGCGCTCTGGAACACCTGGCCGCCCAGCAGCAACGGCGTCATTCCGGCGGCCGCCGCCGTGGCCAGTCCGATCCCCAGCAAGGTGCCGGCGCCGACGGGTGTGGCTTCGCGGAGTTCGAAGCGGCCGCCGGCCAGGTAGCGGATGGTCAGGGCGAGGCCGGCGGTGAGGCCGCCGGCGAAGCCACCACCGGGCAGGTTGTGGCCGGCGAGCAGCAGATAGATGGAGAACACGATCATCGAGTGGAAGATGAGCCGGGTGACCACCTCGAAAATGATCGAGCGGCGTTCGGGGGCCAGGGTCCGGCCGGCCACCAGCCAGGCGTCACGCGTGGCGGCAGCGAACCGCCGGTTCATCGCCAGGGCGGCATCCTCCCTGCTGCCTCTGGCCCCGGTCCGCCGTCCCACTGTGCCTTCCTCGACGGTCGCGGCTGTCCGGATGCGGTCGCCGCGGCCGCGGACGAATATGAGGCTGGCCACGCCGGTGGCGGCCAGGGCCAGGACGGAAATCTCGCCGAAGGTGTCCCAGGCCCGTATGTCCACCAGGGTCACGTTGACGACGTTGAGGCCGCCGCCGCCCTCATAGGCCAGTTGCGGGAACTGCAGGGAAACCGGCGGTGCCACCCGGGCGCCGAGGGCGTGGATGGCCACGAAAATCATGGTGACGCCGAATGCCAGGCCGATCACCACGCGGATAACCCGGTATTTGCCGCCGGTGCGGTCCCGCAGCCCCGGCGGAAGGCTCCGCATGGCCAGCACGAACGCCACCAGGATCATGGTTTCGACGAGCATCTGGGTCAGGGCAAGGTCCGGGGCCCCCTGCAGGGCGAACATCATGGCAATCCCGTAGCCGGTGACGGACACCATCAGGACGGCCAGGAACCGTTTGTTGGCGCGCACCGCTGCCAGCGCCCCGATCACGATCCCGGCGCCGGCCACCAGCTGCAGCGGCGAGCCGGGATCGATGACATAGAGGCCGGGCGGCAGGGGTTTGTTGGCCAGCAGCAGCGCCGTCAGCGGCAGGACGAAGGCCACGGTCAGGATGACGGACAGGTAGAAGAACAGCGAACCTCGCTGGGTCCGGCCGGTGACCCAGACCGCGGTGTCGTCCAGGGCGCCGATGGTCTGCTGGTAGGCACGGTCGCTGTCGATCCAGCCCGGCACCAGCGCCTGCAGCCGGGCCACAGCATTGCGGCCGTAGAACATGGCCAGGCCCAGGACGAACGTCACTGCCGTCAGGCCCAGGGCCGGGGTGATGCCGTGCCACAGCGCCAGGTGCCCGGGCGGGGCCTCGGAACCGTGCACAAAAAGCTCCGCATAGGGCTGGATCCAAGCGTCAACGGGGGCCGGCCACAGTCCGTAAAGGACGGTGAGGAGGCTCAGGATCGCCGGTGCGGCGAGGAACGCCGGTTTGACCGGCTTGAAAGCCGTGGGCTCCACGCCGGGCTTGACTGCGAAGGCTCCCCACATGAACCGGGCGCTGTAGGCGAAGGTCAGGATGGAGCCCAGGACCACACCCGCCAGCAGCCAGGGCCCTGTCCCTGTCTCCGTCTTGTACTGAAGGAAGGCCTCGAACACCGATTCCTTGGCGACGAAGCCGGCCAGCGGGGGCACGCCCGCCATCGAGGCCGCGCCGATCGCCGCTACGACCGCCAGTGCCCTGGCCGAGCCATAGACGCCGGAGAGCTCGCGGATGTCCCGGGTTCCGGACTGGTGGTCGATGATGCCCACCACCAGGAAGAGCGTGGCCTTGAACAGCCCGTGCGCGAGGAGCAGGGCTATTCCGGCGAGTGCCGCGTCGGGGGTGCCGAGGCCCACCACCATGGTCATGAAGCCCAGCTGGCTCACGGTGCCATAGGCGAGGATGAGCTTGATGTCGGTCTGCCGGAGGGCCCGGTAGCCGCCCACCAGCATGGTGGCCAGGCCCAGGCCGAGCACGATCGGCAGCCACGGCGCGGTGTCCGCGAATCCGGGGGCCAGCCGGGCCACGAGGTAGATCCCGGCCTTCACCATGGCCGCGGCGTGCAGGTAGGCGCTCACGGGGGTGGGGGCAGCCATCGCGCCCGGGAGCCAGAAGTGGAAGGGCACCAGGGCGGATTTGGTGATCGCACCGATCAGGATGAGGACGACGGCGGCGTTCACTGCCCCGCCCGCGGGGCCGGCGACCAGGGTGGGAGCCAGGTCCATGATGGCCTGGATCCGGTAGGTCCCGGCCGTCGAACCGAGCATGATGAGCCCCACGAGCATGGCCAGGCCGCCGGCGGTGGTCACCACGAGTGCCTGCAACGCCGAGCGCCGCGCGGACAGCCGGGTGCGGGCGTAGCCGATCAGCAGGTAGGACAGCACCGTGGTCAGTTCCCAGAAGATGAACAGCAGCAGGAGGTCATCAGCGGTGACGAGGCCGAACATCGCCCCGGCGAAGGCCAGGAGCTGGGCGCCGAAACCGCCGAGGTAGTCGTCCTTGTCCTTGAAGTAGCGGGCGCAATAGACCAGCACCAGCGCACCCACGCCCAGCACCAGCAGGGACATGACCCACGCCAGGGCGTCCATCCGGAACGCGAGTGCGAGCTGCAGCCCGGGAATCCAGGGGATCACTTCGGTAATCGCGCCGTCAGAACCTGAATAAACTGCGTCGTGCTGCAGCAGCAGCCAGATAAACGAGGCCGCGGGGACCGCGGCCAGGGCGAAGAACGAATTCCTGCCAAACTTTCGGAACAGCAGCGGGGCCACAGCAGCCACCGCAAAGTGCACGGCAAGGACTGTGATCACTGGTATCTCCGCAACGTCAGAAAGTCGATTGTCAGCAAGTTGGAGCAGGCGGGTCATTTGTTAGGTTCGGTGCCGACAGTTTACCAAGCGTGTACAAATTCTTTTGGCTGGGACACCGGCCGCTGAACAATTCGACGCAAATGTGAAGCCGGGGCCAAGCTCGGCCTGGCAAAACCCGCTGCCGGCTGCCCCTCGGAGGACCCGCAGGGCGGCTACGATGCTGGCTATGAACACTGCCGCCGCCCCAGAGGACATGCGCCCCTCGGAACTGGAATCGGGAAGTCCTGTCCCGCACCGGGGCTGGATCCTCGCGTGGGCCTCGTGGGACTGGGGTTCGTCAGCCTTCAACGCCGTCATGACAACGTTTGTTTTCACCGTCTACCTGACCTCCAAGGCATTCGGCGGGGAGGACCAGGCCTCGGCAGTCCTGGGCGCCGCGCTGGCCGTCGCCGGGTTGGCCGTTGCCCTCCTGGCCCCGGTCACCGGGCAGCGCTCGGACACGGGCGGCCGGCGGAAACTGTGGCTGGGGGTCAACACGGCCGCCGTCGTCGTCCTGACCGGGCTGTGCTTCTTTGTTTTCCCACGGCCGGACTTCCTGATCCTGGGCGTCACGCTCATAGCGCTGGGCAACGTCTTCTTCGAGTTTGCCGGGGTCAACTACAACGCCATGCTCACCCAGATCTCCACCCCGCGGAACATCGGCAAAGTGAGCGGCTTCGGCTGGGGAATGGGGTATCTCGGTGGCATTGTGGCGTTGCTGGTTGTGCTCCAGCTCTTTGTCCAGCCCAGCCTGAACTGGTTTGGCGCCTCCACCGCGGACAGCCTGAACATCCGGCTGGTGGCGGTGTTCTCGGCGCTGTGGTTCCTCGTCTTTGCCTTGCCCGTGCTGTTCGCGGTCCCGGAGCTGCCACGCTCGGACCGGGGCGCGGGCCTGGGGTTCCTCGCCTCCTACGGCCTGCTCGTCCGGCGCATCAAGGCGATCTACCGGACCAGCCCGCACACGATCTACTTCCTCCTCGCGAGCGCCATCTTCCGGGACGGGCTGGCAGCGGTTTTCACCTTTGGCGGTGTGATCGCGGCCGGCACCTTTGGCTTCGAGCTCAAGGACGTCATCT
Organism: Arthrobacter sp. P1_H7; assembly: GCF_056405215.1. Lineage (NCBI taxonomy): Bacteria > Bacillati > Actinomycetota > Actinomycetes > Micrococcales > Micrococcaceae > Arthrobacter > Arthrobacter sp. P1_H7. The sequence goes on from NZ_JBFUCO010000010.1 coordinate 227,821, forward strand.
TCTTCGCGATCTTCGGAAATGTCGTGGCGGCCGTCGGCGCCATCCTCGGCGGCTTCCTGGATGACCGGATCGGGCCGAAGACCGTGATTATCGGGTCCCTCGCCGGCCTGCTGGTCGCGGGTACCGCGATCCTGGTCCTCGGCAACGGGAGTTACGAGTTCGTTGGGATGGCCTGGGCCGGGACCACCACGTTCTGGGTCTTTGGCCTGCTGCTGTGCCTCTTCGTGGGACCGGCCCAGTCGTCCTCCCGCGCCTACCTCGCCCGGCTCGCCCCGCACGGCGAATCCGGCGAGCTGTTCGGCCTCTACGCCACCACCGGCCGGGCCGTGAGCTTCCTCGCCCCTGCCCTCTTCACGCTGTGCATCGCCGTCGCCACCCCCTTTGTGGCCACCGGTGAGGCCCAGCGCTGGGGCATCCTCGGCATCATGGTGGTGCTGCTCGTGGGCCTGCTTGTGCTCCTGCCGGTCAAGGCCCCCGACCAGACCGAAATCGCGATCGTCCCCGAGTCCTGAGACGGCCGAATCACCGGTTCGCGCACTAGGCTGATGTTATGAACGTGGATGAGACGGACCTCCCCGGCCTCGGCCGGCGCAAGGACTTTATGACTGCCTCCGGACGCCGGATCGGCGTGGTCGAATATCGCGAGGGCCAGACGGAACTCATCGTCTCGACCTGGGACGATCCTGACACTTGCCAGGCCTCCGTCCCGCTGACCGCGGACGAGGCCGCAGCCCTGGGCAACCTCCTGGGCGGCCAGCGCATCGCCATGCAGCTCTCGGAAGCCCATCGGGAAATCCCGGGCATTGTCACGCGCCAGTTTTCGATCAGCGCTGAGTCCCCCTTCCAGAACCAGCCGATGGGGAAGGCCTGCATCCGGACCCGCAGCGGGGTCTCGATCGTGGCCATCATGCGCGAAGGGGAGGTCCTGCCCTCCCCGGGACCCGACGTCGTCCTTCATCCCGGTGACCTCCTCGTTGCGGTGGGCACACAAGAAGGCCTGGACACGGCGGCCGGCATCCTGCGCAACGGATAAGCGGCATGGATCCGCTCGCGCTGACCCTGATCGAGCTGGGGGCCGTCGTCTTCTGCCTCGGCCTGCTGGCCAGACTGGCCGGGCGGATCGGCATGTCCCCCATCCCGCTCTATCTGGTGGGCGGGCTGTTCTTCGGGGCCGGGGGCCTGGTCAAGCTCGAAGGCATGCACGAGTTCGCGCACCTTTCCGGCGAGATCGGCGTAATTCTCCTGCTGCTTATGCTTGGGCTGGAATATACGGCGTCCGAGCTCGTCACTGGCCTGCGGCGGTCCTGGCAGGCCGGCGTCCTGGACCTGCTGCTCAATTTCCTGCCCGGTGCCGGGCTCGCCCTGATGCTGGGATGGGGCGTCGTGGGGGCCATGGTGATGGGGGGCGTCACCTACATATCTTCGTCCGGGATCGCCGCCAAGGTCATCACGGATCTTGGCCGGATCGGCAACCGGGAAACCCCGGTGGTCCTGTCCATCCTGGTCTTTGAGGACCTCGCCATGGCCGTGTACCTGCCGGTCCTGACCGCCACGCTGGCCGGTGTCAGCTTCCTGCTGGGGCTGCAGACGGTGGGGATCTCCCTGGCCGTCGTCAGCCTGGTCCTGGTGGTGGCCCTACGGCATGGACACCACGTGTCCAAGGCCGTGCACAGCGAAAACTCCGAGGTTTTCCTGCTCAACCTGCTGGGCGCGGCGCTTCTTGTCGCGGGGCTCGCCGCAGCCATGCAGGTTTCAGCGGCGGTGGGCGCATTCATGCTCGGCATCGCGATTTCCGGCGCCACGGCCCACAGCGCCACCCGCGTCCTGGAACCGCTCCGTGACCTCTTCGCGGCCCTCTTCTTTGTGGTTTTTGGCCTCAACACCGACCCCCGGTCCATCCCCCCGGTCCTGGGCTGGGCCCTGCTGCTGGCCCTGGTGACGGCAGCCACCAAGATGATCACCGGGTACTGGGCGGCAAAACGGGCCGGGATTGGCATTCCCGGCCGCTACCGCGCGGGCGCCGCCCTGATCGCACGCGGCGAGTTCTCGATTGTCATCGCCGGCCTGGCCGTTGCCTCCGGCGTGGTACCCCCGGATCTGGCAGCCCTCGCCACCGCCTACGTTCTGATCATGGCGATCGCGGGGCCGCTGGCCGCCCGCTTCGTGGAGCCGCTGGTCCGGCTCCTGCGCCGTCCCGTGCGGCGGCCCGCGTTCCGGACCTCCGGCCCGGCGTAAGGCTGCCCCCGCTGCGAGTCAGCGCGCCGGCGGCCTGGCCGGATGCCTGGCGTGGCTGCCTGGCGTAGCCGTCCGGCTAGATGCCCGGGGCTAGATGTTCGTGAGGTGGAAATTCAGGTGGCTGCGGCTGGCTGTGGGGCCGCGCTGGCCCTGGTAGCGGTTGCCGTATTCCCCCGAACCGTAGGGGTGCTCCGCCGCCGAGGACAGCCGGAAGAAGCACAGCTGGCCGATCTTCATGCCGGGCCAGAGCTTGATGGGCAGCGTGGCCATGTTGGACAGTTCCAGCGTGACGTGGCCCGAGAATCCGGGATCGATGAAACCCGCCGTCGAGTGCGTCAGCAGGCCGAGCCGGCCGAGCGAGGACTTGCCCTCGAGGCGGGCCGCGATGTCATCCGGCAGCGTCACGGTCTCGTAGGTGGAGCCAAGGACGAACTCCCCCGGGTGCAGGATAAACGGCTCGCCGGACTCCACTTCCACCAGACGGGTCAGCTCGGGCTGCTCCTCGGCCGGGTCAATGTGGGCGTATTTGTGGTTGTCGAACAGCCGGAAGAACTTATCGATCCTGACGTCCACCGAGGACGGCTGGACCATCTCGGGGTCGAAGGGCTCGAGGACAATCCGCTGGGAGTCAATTTCGGTTCGAATGTCGCGGTCAGAGATCAGCACAGGTTCAAAAATACCGCACGGCGCCCTGCCCGGCTTCACGGGCGGGTGCAGCCACCCAGTGTTACTTCACCGGTCCGTCTATTCCGTGGCGGGCATATCTTCGAGGAGGGACTTGAGCCGCTCGAGTTGGCCGACCTCGGCCTTCATTCGCCGGCGGAAGGGGTTCCTCATCCGGACCACGAACCCCCTGGGCTCGTACTTCAGGGCGAACCGGACGCGGGTGCTGGGACCCTCCGTGCTCAGGTAGTAGCCGCCGTGCGGCCGGGCCGGCCCGACAATGACCTGGTACTGGATCTCCGCCCCCGTCCGGGCTTCGACGATTTCGAAGTCCGCGGCCACGGGTCGTCCGCCGGGTCCGGCGACCGTCTGCCGGTACACGGCACCTTTGGCACCGGCGGCACCGGAGAGGAGTTCCACGCTCCGGACCCCTTCCCGCCAGAGCGGCAGGTGGGCCGGGTCCAGGAGGAAGTTGTACACGCTCATGGCGTCACGGTGGATGACGACGTCGTACTCTGCGAATGCCACAAAAATCCTTGCTCGGCGGACGGCAATGGGCGTAGCCCGCTTCCCCCGAACTGCAGCTAACCACTTCAGGATATTCGCCGGGGCCGCCAGTACCGCGGCGGCTCCAGGTCCTTTACCGAACAGTTACGGCTTGCCGGACCGTAGTCGGCTCCGCGGCTACGTCACAGCGGCTACTTATTAGTCAGTCTCGGTCGCATCGAAGTTGGGCTCGCCTCCCTCAGGCACCGTGGACCTGCCGGGTCGCCCGTTTGACGGAGATGGCCGCTTTCCGCGGCGGATTAACGGCCATCTCTGGCAGCCGGAGGGGTATGCTGCCCTAGATTTCACCCGAGTGACCTGTTCGGAGAATGCCCGCGGCTGAGGTAATGTAAACCTCGTTGATCGGGACTCACGGCTGGAATTCAGGCCGGTCCCACTGCGGCTGTAGCTCAATGGTAGAGCGCTAGCTTCCCAAGCTTGATACGCGGGTTCGATTCCCGTCAGCCGCTCCAATTGCCTCCACAGCATCCAGCGCTCACTGGTTTCCGCAGCGCTAACGGTTCTCCGCCACGAAGCAGGACGGCGGCGCCGTGGATCCACGGTGCCACCGTCCGAAACCGTAGCGGAAAGCCCTGTGCGCCCGGATGTCCCCCAGGCTCCCATTAGGTTGCTACCTGTATCGTCGGAAGTCAGGAACCTCTTCGGTTCCGCTACAGGAGCAATCATGGCTGACAAATCCCCCCGTCAAGCAGCATCCAAAAAATCCGGCAAATCCATCAAGGAAAAGCGCGCTGACAAGAGGGCCGCTTCAGCGCCGGCCAGCTCCCTCGATAAAGTGACCGCCGCAAAGACGGCGAGCCCCAAAAAGAAGTGACCGGTACACCGAATTACCTCACTCTCGGCATCCTCGCCTCCACGCGCAAACCGGACGAGCGGCGCCTCCCGATCCACCCCCTGCACCTGGACCGCATCGCGCCGGAAATTCGGGACCGGATAATCCTCGAGGAAGGCTACGGCAAGCGCTTCGGCCTTTCCGACGCCGAGCTCACGCCGCTCGTGGGGCGCATCGCACCGCGGCAGCAGCTGCTGGCCGACGCCGACGTCGTCCTCCTGCCCAAGCCGCAGCCCGAGGACCTGGCCGAGCTCCGCGACGGGCAGGTCCTCTGGGGCTGGCCGCACTGTGTGCAGGACCGGGCCATCACCCAGCTGGCAATCGACAAGAAACTGACGCTGATCGCTTTTGAGGCGATGAACCACTGGGCCAGCGACGGCGGCTTCGGACTCCATGTCTTCCACAAGAACAACGAGCTCGCCGGCTACTGCTCCGTGCTGCACTCCCTCGCACTGACGGGGTCCACCGGTGACTACGGCCGCCGGCTAAGCGCCGTCGTGATCGGCTTCGGGGCCACCGCCCGCGGGGCCGTGACCGCGTTGAACGCCCACGGCGTCCACGATGTGCAGGTGCTGACCAACCGCGGGGTTGCCGCGGTGGGCTCGCCCATCCACTCGGTCCGGATCGCGCAGTTCGACCACGATAACGAAGCGCCGTTCCTCAGCGAGGTCATTACCGAGCGCGGGCGGGTGCCGCTGGCGCCGTTCCTCGCCGAGCGTGACATCGTGGTCAACTGCACGCTGCAGGACCCCAACGCGCCGCTGACCTATCTGCGCACCGAGGACCTGTCCGCTTTCCGGCCCGGCAGCCTGATCGTCGACGTCTCCTGCGACGAGGGCATGGGCTTCAGCTGGGCGAAAACCACCACTTTCGCCGAACCGATGTTCAAAGTCGGGGACCACATCGACTACTACGCCGTGGACCACAGCCCGTCCTACCTCTGGAATTCCTCCAGCTGGGAAATCAGCGAGGCGCTGCTTCCGTTCCTCAATACTGTGGTCTCGGGCCCCGAGGCCTGGGCGGAGAACGAGACCATCCGCCGAGCGATCGAAATCCGCGACGGCGTGGTCCTCAACCCGGATGTGCTGCAGTTCCAGCAGCGGGAGGCAGAGTTCCCGCACCGCCCCCGGGCGGTCTAGGGAGTTCCCATACAAAAGAGGGCGGCTGTTGCGTGAATCCACGCAACAGCAGCTGTCCGCGCCGGGCGAGGACGACGGCGACGGTCGCGGCGGCCAGCACCGGCACGCCGCCGGCAACGAGGACGGCGGTGTGCGGGTCCGCGTGCTCGGCCAGCCAGCCCATCATCGGGCCGCCGATCGCCTGGCCGCCGATCAGCACCATGATGTACAGGCTCATCACCCGCCCGCGGATGGCCAGGTTGGCGCTGACCTGGACCAGCTGGTTCGCGGCGGTCAGGAACATCAGGCACCAGAAGCCGGCCAGAACCATGGCCACGCCAAACCACGCCATCGACGGCGCCAGGGAAGCCAGGCACAGCATGAGCCCGTACATTCCGGCGCCCAGCACCACGGTGCGCAGCCGCAAGGCACGCCGCCGGGCCGAGGTGATGGCGCCGGCCAGGGCCCCGAGGGCCACGAGCGTGTTGAGCAGCCCGTAGCCGCCGGCACCGGCGTCGTACACGTGGTCCGCGAACGCGGCCAGCAGCACCGGCAGGCTCATCGCGAACACCGCGATGAACCCGGCCATCAGCCAGGGCCAGTAGATGGTCGGCTTGCTGAGCGCGTAGTCCAACCCTTCCCGCAGCATGCCCCGGCGCTTGGCGGCCGGAGTGCTGACATGCAGCTGGTCCGTGCGCAGGCTCAGGAGCATGGCCACGGTGAAGCAGCAGGCCACCGCGTTGGCGGCAAAGGCCCAGCCCGCGCCCACGGCGGTCAGCAGGAGCCCGGCGATCGCAGGACCGATCAGGCCGCCCAGCTGGAAGATCGTGGAGTTCACACTGATCGCGTTTCGCAGGTAGCCGGGGCCCACGAGCTCGTTGACGAACACCTGGCGGGCCGGCTGGTCCAGCACGGTCACGAGGCCCAGGACCAGCGCGATCGCGTAGACCTGCCCCACTTCGATCCGCTGGCTGAGCGCCAGGACGGCAAGGACCGCGGCCAACGCGGCGGCCACAGACTGGCACAGCATGAGGATCTTCCGCTTCGCGAAGCGGTCCGCCATCATGCCGGCCCACGGGCCCAGGAACAGGGACGGCAGGAACTGCAGGGCCACGGTGATGCCGACGGCGGTGACGGAACCGGAGAGCTGGAGCACCATCCAATCCTGCGCGATCCGCTGCATCCAGAGCGCAATGACGGCGACGAAGTGCCCGATCGCGAAGATGCGGAAGTTGCGGACCTTCAGCGAAATAAAGGTGTGGCGCCAGGGCAGGCGCTCGTTGACGACGGCGAGTGGTTGGGTGATGGTGTCCGGCAGGGAAGCTGCGTTCGCCTCTAGCGGCGGAGGGGGTGCCACGGAAAAGTCCTCAAAAGATGCGGGTGAGTGGGATGGACTTAACGCTAGGCTGGCCCCAAGAGATTATGGAAGCCTATTCAACGCATAACTCGCATTACAGAACGTAATGCAGGGTTGGCGGCACCCGATCCGGAGACCCCCCATGTTTGAACCCGCCCAGCTCCGCTCGTTCCTGGCCGTGGCCGAAACTTTGAGTTTCACCAAGGCCGCGGAGCGCCTCGGCCTGGCCCAACCCACCGTCAGCCAGCACGTCCGCAAGCTGGAGACCGCCGCCAAGCGGGTGCTGATTGCCCGGGATACCCGGGATGTACGCCTGACCGACAATGGCGATGCCATGGCCGGGTTCGCCCGCAGCATCCTCGCCGCGCACGACTCCGCCGCCCGCTATTTCTCCGGCTCCGCCATGCGCGGCCGACTGCGCTTCGGCACGGCCGATGACCTCGCCATCACGGGGCTGCCGCGCATCCTCCGGGAGTTCCGGCAGATCTATCCGCAGATCAACCTCGAGCTGACGGTGGGGCAGAGCGACCAGCTCTACAAGCGCCTCAATGCAGGGCAGCTGGACCTCGTCTTTGTGAAATGGGTGGCCGGGGCCAAGGACGGGACCGTGGTCCAGCAGGACGCCTTCGCCTGGGTCGGCTTGGAGCAGACCGTGCTGGAACCGTCTGATCCTGTCCCGCTGATCGCCTACCCCTCCCCCAGCCTGAGCCGGAAGCTTGCGATCGACGCCCTGGAGGCCACTGGGCGCACGTGGCGGATCACCTGCACCACGCGTCAGATCAGCGGCGTGCTGGCCGCCGTCCGGGCCGGCATCGGGGTGGCGGTGATGCCTTCCTCCCTAGTGCCGGAGGACCTGAAAATCATCACCCGCCGCTTCGATTTGCCGCCGGTAGGCGACGTCGATTTCACGCTCATCCGCAATCCGCTGGCCAACACCGAGGTGATCGATGCCCTCACGCAGGCGATCGTGGGCCGAACCCTGAAGCGACCGGCCTGACGCACGGGCGGTCCCGCAGCCAGCGCTGATCCGGCCTCGGCGCATACGGGGCGGACTACCCGGACGCGAGCAGTACTTACTTGACCATACTTACTTGACCATACTTACTTGACCATTGAACGGTGCACGTACTTCCTCTATCCTGACAATACTTAAGATCAACCGTTCGAGGTCAAGCAGTGGCCCACGACAACGATTCGAAATACGAACGCTGTCCGTCGCTGACGCCCTATGGCTGGCGTCGGGGCGTTCGGGATAGGCCGCCATTGATGCCAGCCATTAATCATCCCCGACTGTCCGCCCCCGCCACCCACGCGCCAAAGTCTGCCCGTCCGGTAAACGCGCCGTCCCACCCCGCGGCGGCCATGCACCACGCGACCGCCGGAATGCAGCACTCAGCCGCCGCCCAGCACGCGACCACCCCGGGCCAACTGGGAATCCGCCCGGCTACCCTCGCAGAGTCCGATTATGTGGCCAGCCCGTACTGCGAACACTGCGGCACGGACGAGTTCATTTTCCTTGAGACCTTCGTCCCGGCCACGCACCGAAGGGACGGCTCCGTCAGCAAGCTCGGCGAGGTCACCTACTTCTGCTCGGGCTGCGACGATTTCTCCGCCCACGCGGTCCCGGCTTCCTGGGTCCCGCCGGGCTGGTACTTCGGCTAACCCGGACTCCGCTTATCGCCTTCGCCGTTAAACGCCGTCGCCGCCGTGCCGCACCTCATGGTGCCTGCACAGCGGCGACAGTGTTTTAGGTTCCAGCACGCCCGAGCCGGGGTTTTAGCAGCCCCGGGCTAGATCAGGGCGTCCGAGATGTGGTTGGGCGTACCGAAGCGGTGCGCCGTGATGCTGATGGCCTGCTCGTGCAGGAACGGCAGCAGTTCCACGGGTCCGGCTTCCGTGACGGGGTGGACATACACCGCCAGGTCCGGGCGTCCGCCCGTGGCCTCGGACAGAGCCTTGGCGTCCCCGCCAATCAGCCGGATCCGTGCGCCGGAGAGCTTGCCCGCCGCGGCGAGGGTTCCGGCGGAAGCGAGCCATTCGGCGTCGTTCTCAACAGTCGCGGCGACGCCAAGCCCGGACAGGACGGCACGCAGCTGGGCGGGCAGTTCGACGGCGGTGGAGACCGTCAGGGCGGACCCGGCCAGGACGCCGGCGGCGACGGTCCGGACGAGGCCGGCAAGGGCCTCGCCTTCCGCGAGGCGGACCGTGACGGGCAGCGCACGGTACCGGAAGACGTTGCGCTCCGCGCTCAGGCCGGAGACGTCCTTCGCGGTGCCGAACTCTTCGGCCCAGGCGCGGGCGTCGGAGGCGAGCGCGCGCTGCAGCGGTGCGAGTTCGTCGGCGGTCAGGAAGCCCTTGGCCGCGTCCTCGATCCGGCGGACGCCGGCGTGGGCGGGAGCAGCGCCCGGGGTGCCGGCGGCGGTGCTGGGCTTGCTGACCCATTCGCCGAGGCCGAAGAGGTAGTTCGGCCCGCCGGCCTTGGTGCCGGCGCCGACGGCGGATTTCTTCCAGCCGCCGAAGGGCTGGCGCTGGACGATCGCGCCGGTGATGCCGCGGTTGACGTAGAGGTTGCCGGCCTGGATGGTGTCCAGCCAGATCCCCAGTTCCTCGGTGTTCAGCGAGTGCAGGCCCGCGGTGAGGCCGTATTCGATCTGGTTCTGGATCGCGATGGCCTCCTCAAGGGTCTCCGCCGTCATGACGCCCAGGACCGGGCCGAAGAACTCAGTGAGGTGGAAGTAGGATCCGCGGCGGACACCGGAGCGCACGCCGGGGCTCCAGAGCTTGCCCGTGTCATCGAGCTTCCGCGGCTCGACAGCCCAGGTCTCGCCCTCGCCGAGGGTGGTGAGGGCGTTCAGGAGTTTGCCCGTGGCGGGCTCGATGATGGGGCCCATCTGGCTCGCCGGGTCCTGCGGGTAACCGACCTTCAGCGAGGTGACGGCGTCGATCAGCTGGTTGTGGAAGCGCTTTGACATCGCCACGGAGCCGACGAGGATCACCAGCGAGGCGGCGGAGCACTTCTGGCCGGCGTGGCCGAACGCGGAGTACGCGACGTCCTTGGCCGCGAGGTCCAGGTCCGCGCTCGGGGTGACGATGATGGCGTTCTTGCCGCTGGTCTCGGCCAGCAGGGGCAGGTCCTTGCGGAACGAGCGGAACAACTCGGCGGTCTCGTAGCCGCCGGTCAGGATGACGCGGTCCACGGCCGGGTGCGAAATGAGCTGCTGGCCCAGTTCCCGCTCGCCCAGCTGGACCATGGTGAGCACGTCGCGCGGAACGCCGGCCTCCCAGAGGGCCTCGATCATGACGGCGCCACTGCGGCGGGCCTGCTTGGCGGGCTTGACCACGACGGCGGAGCCGGCGGCGAGGGCCGCGAGGGTGGAGCCGGCCGGGATGGCGACCGGGAAGTTCCATGGCGGCGTCACGACGGTGAGCTTGGCCGGGACGAAGGTGGCGCCGTCGACGTCGTCGAGCTTGCGGGCGGACTCGGCGTAGTAGTGCGCGAAGTCGACCGCCTCGCTGATCTCGGGATCGCCCTGGTCGATCGTCTTGCCGGTCTCGGAGGCCATGACCTCCAGGAGGTCCGCGCGGCGGGCTTCGAGGACGTCGCCGGCGCGGTGCAGGATTTCGGCGCGCTCGGCGCCGGAGAGTGCACCCCAGGCCTTGCCCTTCTCGACGGCGGTGTCGATCACGGCGTTCAGGGTCGCGGCATCGTTGATTGTGGCAGCCTCGACGGAGGCGTTGCCCAGTGTCGACGTCGTCACGCGGCCCAGGATGGCGCGGCCCCAGTCGCGGTTCGCGGGCAGCGACGGATCCGTGTCAGCGGTGTTCTCGAACGAGTCGCGCGGCAGCGGCGCGGCCGGAAGGGCGCGGTTCTGCAGCCGGTTTGGGCCCGGGACCTCGTCGTCGAGCTTGGCGAGCGAGGCGAGGAAGCGCTGCTTCTCACGCTCGAAGAGGGACTCGTTCTCGCTGAGCTCGAAAACGGCGGACATGAAGTTGTCCTGGCTGGCGCCCTCTTCGAGGCGGCGGATCAGGTAGGCGATCGCGACGTCGAACTCGGCGGGGTGGACTACCGGGGTGTAGAGCAGGAGGGAGCCGACGTCCTTCTTGACGGCTTCGGCCTGGCCCTGGGCCATGCCGAGCAGCATTTCGAATTCGATGCTCTGCTGTGCGGTATCCGCGATGCCGCGCTGCTTGGCCAGGAGCCAGGCGAAGGCGATGTCGAAGAGGTTGTGGCCGGCGACGCCGATCCGGATGTTGCGGATCCGGTCCGGGTGCAGCGAGTAGTTGATGACGCGCTTGTAATTGGTGTCCGAGTCCTGCTTGGTGCCCCAGGTGGCGAGCGGCCAGTCATGCAGGGAGGCCTCGACCTGCTCCATCGGCAGGTTGGCGCCCTTGACGACGCGGACCTTGATGGCGGCGCCGCCGTCGGCGCGGCGGGCGGCGGCCCAGTCCTGCAGGCGGATCATGGCGGACAGGGCATCCGGCAGGTAGGCCTGGAGCACGATGCCGGCCTCGAGGTTCTTGAACTCGGGCTTGTCCAGGATCCGGGTGAAGACCGCGATGGTCATGTCCAGGTCCTTGTATTCCTCCATGTCCAGATTGATGAACTTGGCTTTCTGCCCGGTGGACGCGTAGGAGGCGGCGCGGGTGAAGAGCGGGGTGAGCTTCTCCACGACATGCTCCACGGCCTCGTCGAAGGCCCATGCCGAGTGCGGGGCCACCGTGGAGGAGACCTTAATCGAGACGTAGTCGACGTCGGGCCGGGACAGCAGGGTGTGCGTGCCCTCGAGCCGGCGGGAGGCCTCGTGTTCGCCGAGAACGGCTTCGCCGAGGAGGTTGACGTTGAGCTTGATGCCGTCTTTGCGGATCTTGGCGATGGCCGGGCCGAGCTTGGCGTCGGTGGCGTCGACAATGAGGTGGCCGACCATTTCACGCAGCACCCGGCGGGCCACCGGGATGACCACCTGGGGCAGGACAGGGGCCATGGTGCCGCCGAGGCGGACCGCGCTGCGCATGTACCAGGGCAGGAAGGCCGGGACCTTGGGGGCCAGGGCGGCGAGGTTGCGGGCGGCGACCTGCAGGTCTTCGGGACGGACGACGCCGTCGACGAACCCGACCGTGAAGTCCAGGCCGTTGGGGTCCTTCAGGACCCCGGCGAGCTGCTCGGCAGAGGCGTCGACGGGCACCTTAGCGGCCTCGGTGAGCCAGTGGCGCACCAGCGCGATGGTGTCCTCGGCGAGGGCTGCGGCCTCAAGGACCGTGGAGCCTTCCGAAACGGCGGCGTGCGTGGCGTCGTTGCCTGCGGCGTTTCCGGTGGTGGCGCCGGACTCCGTGGAGATGTTGGTCATGGCTGAAACACGTTCTTTCTCAAAATGTGGACCTCTTAGGAAACAGTATGCGACCGGATTTTCATAAGATAAAGCGAAGTTTTCTGAGCAATACCGGTTAGAAAAACCGAAGTTTTGTTTTCCCGCCCGAACGTTCGGAAACCACCCCGGGAACCTTAAAAACCCGTTGCGCTATCACTTCTGGTCCTCAAGAGGTGCGAAACCCCGGGAATGGGAGCCAGAAGTGATAGCGCAACGGGGGGTGGGCGGCTATGTCAGGGGGCGGTGCATCTCCACGATCTCCTCGTGCCGCGGGCTGTCCGGGTTCATCAGCGAGTGCTTGCGGCCGTACGTGAAGTAGATGATCAGCCCGATCACGAGCCAGACGCCGAACCGCAGCCAGGTCTCCCAGTGCAGCTGAAACATCAGGAAGAGCGAGGCAAACACACCGAACGCCGGAACCAGGGGCATCAGCGGCAGGCGGAAGGTCCGCGGGGCGTCGGGCTTCTTGTAGCGGAACACGATCACCGACACACAGACGACGACGAACGCGGCCAGGATGCCGATGTTGGTCAGGTCCGCCACAGCCTTGATCGGGAGGACGCCGGCCAGGATCGCGGCCCCGAGGCCGGCAATCCAGGTCACGCGCTGCGGCGTACCGTGCCGGTCCGTCTTCGAGAACCAGCCAGGCAGCAGGCCGTCGCGGCTCATCGAGAACCAGACGCGGGTGACGCCGAGGAGGAAGGTCAGCATCACGGTGAGGATGGACAGCACGGCGAACACGGAGATGATCGTCGCGATCACCGGCAGGCCGACACTGTTGAAGGCGGACGCGAAGCCGGCCTTGGGGTCGATTTCCGTGAAGTTCTGCATGCCGGTGAGCACCAGGGTGGCGGCGACATAGAGCAGCATGGCGATGACGAGCGAGAGGATGATCGCCTTCGGCATGTGCTTCTTGCCGTCGGTGGCCTCCTCCGCCGCGGTACTCATGGCGTCGTAGCCGAACACCGCGAAGAACACCGTGGCGGAGCCGGCCACTACCGGACCGAAGCCGCTGGGGAAGAACGGGTTGTAGTTGTTGGTGTTCACGTAGAAAATGCCCAGACCGATGATGAACAGGATCAGCAGCACCTTGATGCCGACGGCGATCAGCTCGAAGCGTCCAAAGGTCTTGGTGCCGCGGGAGAGGATCCAGGTCACCAGCAGGCAGACGAGGATCGCGGGAAGGTTGATGATTCCGCCCGTGCCCTCATCCGGCGTCGAGGTCATCCAGGCAGGCATGTGGATGCCGATGCCGGAGAGGAAGGCATCGAAGTAGCCCGAGATGCCGATGGCCACCACAGCCACGATGGCGATGTACTCCAGCAGCAGGTCCCAGCCGATAAACCAGCCGATGATCTCGCCGAGGGCAACGTAGCCGTAGGTGTAGGCCGAGCCTGCCCGCGGGATCATGCCGGCGAACTCGGCGTAGGACAGCGCCGCTGCGGCGGATGCCAGGCCGGCAATCAGGAACGAGACGAGCACGGCCGGGCCGACACCAGGCTCGGTCTCGCTGCCGTGGGCCACAAGGCCCGCCAACGAGAAGATGCCGACGCCGATAATGCCGCCGACGCCGATGGCCGTCAGCTGCCAGAGCCCCAGGCTCTTGTGCAGTCCGCTGTGTTTGTTTTCTTCCTCGATGTCGTCGATGGGCTTGCGCCGCATGATCGACTGTGACAAATCCCTTGTAGCCATGATGGCCTCCTGCTTAGGTGCGGTGCCCATCACTCCACCCTGTGATGGGGGTTATCGAGTGAGAACAGTATGCAAGCCCGATTGCATTAGATAAAGTGAATTCTCTTAATGAATAACCGTCAGAATTCACAAAGGAATGGCGATGCTCGACGTCCGGCGTTTGCGACTGTTGCGCGAACTGAAGATCCGGGGCACTTTGGCCGAGGTGGCCGAAGCGCTCCAGTACAGCCCGTCGTCAGTCTCGCAGCAGCTGGCGCTCCTTGAGAAGGAGGCCGGGGTGGAGCTCCTGCGCAAGACCGGGCGCCGGGTGCAGCTGACCCCGCAGGCCGAAGTCCTGGTGGCCCACACCTCCCAGCTCCTGGAGACCCTCGAGCAGGCGGAGGCGGATTTGGCCGCGTCGCTGACCACGGTCACCGGCACCGTGCGGATTGCGGTCTTCCAGTCTGCCGCGCTGGCGCTCATGCCGGACACCCTGACCAGAATGACCGCCAGCTACCCGGAAGTCCGGGTGGAAATGACCCAGCGGGAACCGGAGACGGCCCTTCACGAGACGTGGGCCCGCGACTTCGACCTCGTGATCGCCGAGCAGTACCCGGGCCACGCCGCCCCGCACTACGCCGAACTGGACCGCGTGGCCCTGACCCGCGACGCCATCCGGCTCGCCGTTCCGCCGCCTTCGCCGGAGCGCGAGCCCATCAGGACGCTGGCCGATACCGCGGGGCTGCCCTGGGTGATGGAACCCCGCGGAGCGGCCTCCCGGCACTGGGCCGAGCAGGCCTGCCGGAGCGCCGGGTTCGAGCCCGACGTCCGCTTTGAAACCGCCGACCTGCAGGCCCAGATCCGGCTGATTGAGTCCGGAAATGCGGTGGCCCTGATGCCCGACCTCGTGTGGACCGGCCGCGGCACCAGCGCGCAGCTCCTGGACCTGCCCGGGGATCCGCACCGGACGGTGTTCACCTCGGTGCGGCGCTCGAGCGCCAGGCGGCCCGCGCTGCTGGCGGCCCGGGAAATCCTGGCGGTGACGGCGGCATCTATCGTGCCCGCGGCGGCCGCCGGCGCTCTTGATGATCCGGCCCCCGTGGACCGGCCCGCGTGACTGCCGGTCTTGGGACGGCGCGCGTGACGGGCCTGCACCGTGTGCAGTGGGCCACAGCGCCGACGGTGGCCCCGCGTTAGACTGATGTCGTTATGAATCGCACAATATTCAAATCCAAGATCCACCGCGCGACGGTCACCCACGCGGACCTTCACTATGTCGGATCCGTCACCGTGGACCTGGATCTGCTGGAGGCGGCCGACATCCTGCCCGGGGAGCTCGTGGCGATTGTCGACGTCACGAACGGCGCCCGGCTCGAGACGTACACGATTGCCGGCGAGCGTGGTTCCGGCGTGATCGGCATCAACGGCGCCGCCGCCCATCTGATGCACGAGAACGACATTGTCATCCTCATCACCTACGCCCAGATGACCACGGAAGAGGCCAGGGCGTACAACCCCAAGGTGGTCCACGTTGACCAGGACAACAAGATTGTCCAGATCGGCAACGACCCCGCGGAGGGCATGACACCCGGCCTCATGCGTCCGCCGCACTCGCTAAACAACGCCACGCTCAACTAGCGGCAGCGCGCCGTCGGGCGTAATAGGACGGCCCGCGGAATAAAGCTGATTACTCTGGACGGGTGACCCTAACCCGCCGCCCACCCGCCCCGGGGAGAACCGCGTGCTAGGGGTACTGGCGGGATTCTTTGTCGTCTGGGCCATCATCCTGGTCGGCACGTTCGTGGGCCGGCGCAACATCCTGGGCGAGAACGCCCGCCCGGTCCTGAGCGCCCTGACGTTTTTTGTGGCCAGCCCCGCCCTGCTGTTCGAGACCCTCAGCAAGGCGAAGCTGCACGACGTCTTTGCCGCGCCGCTTCTCGTGACGGCCGTCGGGGCCGTGACCACGGCGGTCCTGTTCTTTGGCATAGTGCGCTTCGCGCTCAAGCGGTCCCTGCCGGAAGCCCTCATCTCCTCCATGAGCTCGTCGCTGGCCAATTCGGCCAACCTCGGCATTCCCATCGCCGTCTTCGTGCTCGGTGACGCCAGCTATGTGGCACCCCTGCTGATCTTCCAGCTGGCTTTCTTCACCCCCTTGTTCCTCATGGCGTTGGACGCCACCACCAGCTCGCACCGCACCACGCCCCTGAGTTTCGTGCTCATGATCCTGCGCAACCCGATGATCGTGGGCACCGGACTAGGACTTCTGGTGGCCGCAACCGGCTGGACGGTGCCGCCGCTGATCCTGGAGCCCATCCACTTGATCGGCGGGGCCGCCATCCCGGCCATGCTGATCGCCTTCGGCATGAGCCTGAACGGTTCCAAGCCGCTGCAGGCGGCCGCCGGACGCCGGCTGGACGCCCTGCTGGCGAGCTTCTTCAAACTCGTTGTCCACCCGCTGGTGGCGTACCTGTTTGCCCATTTTGTCCTAGGCATGCAGGGGCAGGCGCTCTTTGCCGCCGTCGTCACCGCAGCCCTGCCCACCGCCCAGAACGTGTTTGTCGCGGCCAGCCGTTACCGCACCGGCGTCACGCTAGCCAGGGACACCGTGCTGATCACTACTGTGGTAGCTGTGCCCGCCATGATCGGCGTGGCCCTGCTGCTGGCCTGACCTCGCTGGGCAGCGTGGCTGGGCGGACCGGCACCAAACCCGGAGGAGGACCCTTGACAACAACCCTGGACACCGTGGTCATCGGCGGCGGCGCCATGGGCTCCGCCGCTGCGTGGGCGCTGGCCCGGCGCGGCCGGGACGTGACCCTGCTGGAGCAGTTCGGGCCCGGCCACCGCAACGGCGCGTCCCACGGCACAACCCGGAACTTCAACCCCGGCTACGCGGATCCGGAATACGTCGCCATGCTGGCAGAGGCGGCGCGGCTGTGGGGCGAGCTTGAGACGGACGCCGGCGAGCGCCTGCTGGCGCGCACCGGCGTCGTAAACCACGGCACCGACCCGCGGCTGCCCGAGGTCCGGAACGCGCTGCTCGCCGCCGGGCTCCGGGCGGAGTTCCTCTCCGCCGAGGAGGCCGCCGAGCGCTGGCGGGGCATCCGGTTCGAGACGCGCGTGCTGCACATGGCCGACGGCGGCCAGTTGAACCCCGACGCCGCACTGCCGGCGCTGCAGCGCCTCGCCGCCGGGCTCGGCGCCGAAATCCGCCATCATGTAAAGGTCCTCGAGCTGAAAGTCCTCGACGACGGCGTCCGGCTCACGCTCGAGTCCGGCGGCCGCACTGAGATCCTCGCCGCAAGGCAGGCCGTCGTCACCGCCGGCGGCTGGACCACGAAACTGCTCGCCGGAGTGGCTACCCTGCCCCGGCTGACGGTCACCCAGGAACAACCCGCACACTTCGCCATCACGGACGGCGGAGCCCAGTGGCCGGGGTTCAACCACATGCCCGGCCACGGGGACGCGTACGCGTACTGGCGTTCCCCGCTCTACGGCATGCAAACGCCGGGCGAGGGGATCAAGGCCGGATGGCACGGGGTGGGTCCCGTGGTGGACCCGGACCGGCGGAGCTTCGCGGCGGAGCCCGACCAGCGGGCGGCCCTGCAGCGCTACGCCCGGGACTGGCTGCCCGGGGTCGACGCCGACTCGCTCACCGACATCAGCTGCACCTACACGACCACCGTGGATGAGAACTTTGTCCTGGACCGGATCGGCCCGGTTGTCATCGGCGCCGGCTTCTCCGGGCACGGATTCAAGTTCACGCCGGTCGTGGGCAGGATCCTGGCCGACCTCGCAACCGGCGACGGCGGAGCGCCGGCCATCTTCTCAGCCTTCCGCCCCGGGGTCCGCTGACCCCGCGTTGCTGTGTGGGCCGGTAGGCTGGGGCCGGTCTTGAGCGCCCGCGGATATCCGGGGCAACAGCATGAGGTGGGGGAAGAATTGTTCAGCACGCGATCAGGCAGCACCCGGTCCAGCGAGATCCAGTCCAGCGGCGCCCAAACTACAGGTGCCCGCAGCCCGCGAATCGGCGCGGTTGACTGGATCGTCCGCGGGGTGGCGGGCCTGCTCCTGGTGGCGACGTCGGCGTGCGCCGGCCCCGGGGCAGTCCCCCCGGCCGCCGGTACCGGCGTCCGCCCCGTCGTCACGGCTGCCCCCGCCACAGCGTCAGCCGGCACGGACGGCGCACCGCTGGATCCGGACGCAACCCCCGGCGCCGATGTGGCCGGTGTCGAAGTTGCCGGTGTCGAAGTTGCCGGCGCCGATGTTGCGGCCGCCGCGCCCCAGCAGCCGGCCCTTGCGGGCAAAGCCCTCACGGTACTGGCCACGCTGCCCGTCAAGGGCCGCGCCCCCAAGACGGGTTATTCCCGCGACCAGTTCGGCCCGGCCTGGTCCGACGTCGACCACAACGGCTGCGATACCCGCAATGACGTGCTCCGCCGCGACCTCACTTCCGTCGCGTTCCGGCCCGGGACACGGAACTGTGTGGTGCTCTCCGGCGTCCTGGCCGATCCCTACACGGCCGCCGCCATCCACTTCCTGCGCGGCAACGCCACCAGCACCGCGGTCCAGATCGACCACGTCGTGGCCCTCAGCGACGCCTGGCAGAAGGGCGCTCAGCAGCTCAGCCCGGCACGGCGGCTGGCCTTCGCCAACGATCCGCTGAACCTGCTGGCGGTGGACGGTCCGGCCAACCAGAGCAAGAGCGACGGCGACGCCGCCACTTGGCTGCCGCCGAACAAGTCCTACCGCTGCGACTACGTCGCCCGCCAGATTTCGGTGAAATCCAGCTATGGGCTCTGGGTGACCCAGGCCGAGCACGACGCCATGGCCCGGGTCCTGGCGAGCTGCCCGGCCGCCCTGGCCCCCGCCAACCAGCCGGCACCTGCGCCTGCCCCGCGTTCCGCACCCGCGCCGGCGCCGGCACCTGCCCCCGCCCCCGCGCCCGCACCGGTGCCCGGGGTGGCTTACGCGAACTGCGCCGCGGTCCGTGCGGCCGGCGCGGCGCCCATCCACGTCGGCCAGCCGGGGTACAGCGGCAGGCTGGACCGGGACGGGGACGGCGTCGGCTGCGAATAGCGGCGGCCGGCCCGTCCGCGGGTCGGGTGGTCAGTTCTTCTGGTGCTCGTGCAGGAGCCGGGCGCAGCGGATGAAGCCCAGGTGCGAATACGCCTGCGGATGGTTGCCCAGGTGGGTTTCCGTGTCGGGGTCGTATTCCTCGGGCAGCAGCCCGGTGGGTCCGAACAGGTTCACCAGCTGGTCAAAGAGGTCCCAGGCCTCCTCGATCCGGCCGACGGCGATGTAGGCCTCGATCAGCCACGTGGTGCAGATGTGGAAGCCGCCCTCCAGGCCCGGCAGGCCGTCGTCGTACCTGTAGCGGAAAACGGTAGGCCCCACCCGCAGTTCCCGTTCCACCGCCGTGACGGTGGCCAGGAAACGGGGGTCGTTGGCGTCCAGCAGGCCGGAGAGACCGATGTGCAGCACGGCTGCGTCCAGGTCCGGGCTGTCGTACGCCACGGTGTAGGAGGCCGCCGACTCGTCCCAGCCCTCGCGCAGGACTTCCTCCCGGATCCTCGCCGCCGTGGGTTCCCAGGCCGGCAGCGGTTCCCGGCCATGCCGGGCGGCCGTGCGCAGCGCCCGGTCGAGCGCCACCCAGCACATCACCTTCGTGTAGACATGGTGCCGCGGCGCCCGCCGGGCCTCCCAGATGCCGTGGTCAGCCTCGTGCCACCGGACCAGCACGGCCGCGGCCATCTGGACCAGCAGGTCCCAGTGGTCGTCGGAGAGCACGCCCTGGCGGGCGCTGAGGGCATGGATCAGCTCGGCGATCGGGCCGAACACGTCCAGCTGCACCTGGTGGTCGGCGGCGTTCCCGATCCGCACCGGGCGCGACCCCGCGTAGCCGGGCAGGCTCTCGATGATGGCCTCGGTGGACAGCGGCGCCCCGGTCACAGAGTAGAGCGGATGGAGCCACTCCGGGCCGGGGGCGTGGGCCAGGATCCGGCCCAGCCAGGCCAGGAAGCCCTCGGCCTCCGCGGTGGAGCCCAGGTCCACGAGCGCGTTGACGGTCATGGACCCGTCCCGCAGCCAGCAGTACCGGTAGTCCCAGTTGCGGGTGCCGCCGATTCCCTCCGGCAGTGAGGTGGTGGGCGCGGCCAGAACGGCGCCGGTGGGTTCGTGGACCAGGGCCCGGAGCACCAGCGCGGACCGGCGGACCAGCGACGGCTTCACGCCGGGCAGTTGCAGCTCGTGGACCCAGCGCCGGGAGTGATGGGCGACGGCGGCGCGGCGCCCGGTCTCATCATCCGGCACCGCGGGCTGGGGTTCGGTGTCGCCGCAGCGCAGGTTGAGGACCACCGGCCCGTCCCGCAGGTCGACGTCGCCCGTGGCGGTGGCGTGCCGGCCGTCGGAGGTG
Organism: Arthrobacter sp. P1_H7; assembly: GCF_056405215.1. NCBI lineage: Bacteria > Bacillati > Actinomycetota > Actinomycetes > Micrococcales > Micrococcaceae > Arthrobacter > Arthrobacter sp. P1_H7. The sequence continues at coordinate 248,042 of NZ_JBFUCO010000010.1, forward strand.
ATGGCAAAGGCAACGCCGGGCGCCTGGAGAATGATCGGATCCGCGGTTCCCACGACGTGTAGTTCCGTTCCGCGCGCCTCCATGCTGAACGGGGCATTCGCGTAGTCCGGCCGCGGGGCGAAGACAATCCGGGCCGTGCCGGTGCCGGACAGCACCCGGACCAGGCTGGTGATGCCGTCCGGGGCCGGCTCCAGGTAGTCCGTCACGGTGACGTCGGCCCAGCGGGTTTCGACGATCATGGTGCTGTCCACGTAGCGCTGGCCCAGGACCTGCGAGGACTTCGCCGGTTCCACGGAGAAGTGCCCCGCCGCATCGCCGCCGAGCAGATGGGCAAACAGCGACCCGCTGTCCGGCAGCGGGTGGCTCATCCAGCAGATTTTCGCGTCCGGCGTGATCAGGGCGGTGGAGGAGCCGTTGCCGATCATGGAGTGCCGCTCCAGCCCCACGGCGTCCTCGCCGAAAAGCCACGCCCGCCGCAGTTCGAACAGGATCGCCAGGACGCGGGCGAACGACTCCGGGTCCCGGAGCGTGTGGGCTGCAACGCTGGGCCCCTCCCCCACGCGCAACGCCATGTCCGGCCCGCGCAGCGTCGCCATGGCCAGCTCATCGCTGAAGGCGTCGCCGGCGTAGAGGGCGGCACTCACGCCGAGCATGGAGCGCAGGTGCTCCAGCGCGGAGGCCTTGGACGGCTCCACCACGGAGAGATCCAGCACCGAGCCGTCCACGACGAAGTGCAGCCCGTGCGCCCGGGCGATTTCCTCCGCCTTCGAGGTGGCCAGTGCGACGACGTCGGGGGCGGCCGGGCGGGTGTGCACCGACACGGCGACCGGCTTGCGCTCAATGCTGATGCCCCGGTAGGCGCCCACGGTTTCGGCGAGCGCCTGGCTGGCCTGCTGCAGCACTGATTCGGTGGCGAGGGACAGCCCGTGGGCGTAGCCCATGTCGAACTCCGCGCCGTGCGAGCCGACCAGGTGCACCTCCGCGGGGAGCCGAGAGACGGCGGCCAGATCCCGCAGCGACCGCCCGGAGATGACGGCGGCGTGGGTGTTCGGGAGGGCTGCCAGCGCCCGCAGCGCGATCGCCGCGCTGCCCAGCGGCAGGGTTTCGGTGGAAATGCCTTCCGCCGCGCACAGCGTGCCGCCGTAGTTGCAGGCCACGAGCAGCCCGGGGGTGCGGGCCAGGATCTTGAGCTCAGCGAGCAGTTGCGGCGTGAGCCCGTCGTCAGCCGCGTTGGTCTGCACGAAAGCGCGGAGCAGGCCCAGCGGGAGGGATTTGGTCAGAAGGGCAGAGTCAGCCAAGGACTGGTTGAGCGGAGTGGGCATGTGCGGAGTCCTTCGAATAGTCCCCAATGCCTGCATGAGCATCGTCCCCGGAAGGGCGTAGTTCCAGTATCCTCCTGACCCAGTTTCGCCCGGATGTCCCTACTGTTGCATCTGTGTAACATCCGCCGGGCCGCCATGACGCACCGCGGCCAACACCGGGACCAGCGCCGCGACCAGCACTGGGGACCGCTGCGGGCTAGCTGGGGTCGGCGCGGTAGAAGTACATGTCCCTGGATCCCGAGGGCGCATCCCAGCCCTGTGCAAACATCCAGGTGCCGCCGAATTTCAGCAGCCCTCCCCACGCCAGCGCCCCGCCCCGGTGGACGGCCTTCTGGGTGAAGGGCTGGTCGATGTCGTACAGTGCCTGCGCGGCCGCGAAATGGCCGTCGGGGTCGGCATAGAAGAAGTCCAGGACCAGCTGGGGCCGCTCGCCGTCGCCGACGATTGCGCAGGCCACTTCGTGCAGTGACCCGCCCAGGGGTTCAAGGTCCAGGTAGTCCTGCGGCGCGAACGTCCAGTTCACCATGTCCGAGGACCGTCCGACGTGGGTGGTGCCTCCGCAGCCCTCCGACAGGTACATCAGGTAGTCCCCGCCAATCTTGACGGCTTCGCCGTGGGCGTTTCGGGGGATGACGGCCCCTTTGGCCCAATACCGTGAAATCTCGTGCGGGACAGCGAGGCCGAGCTTTTCCCAATGGATCAGGTCGTCGGACACCGCAACGTTGATGTCGCAGCCAACGTCTCCCAGGGGGTAGACATCCGCATCCTGGCCGGCCTCCCCCGCGCCGTGCTCGATCGTCCAGATCCCGTTGTAGAACATGTAGTACCGGCCGTTGGCCTGGTACACCTTGGGGTCTTCGCAGCCGAGGATCTCGTTGTCCATGGTGGGGTAGATTGCCGGGTTGGAGGGGCTGTCCTGCCACCCGGTTTCGGGATCGAAGACCGCCACACCGATGCGGCTGGAGACCGATTCCTTGCGCGGGGATGCGCGGTAGAAGAGGTAGAGCTTGCCGTCGCGCTCCATGATGGACGGGTTGTAGATCGAATCCGCGGTCCAGCCGATGCCGGTGGGGTCGTCCCAGTCCTGGACCTGCCGGAAGGAAAGCGAATCGTCCTTGCGGAACGGGCCCACAGCCCATTCGGGGTGCTCGGGGTACTCGGCGGAAAACTGATCGGTGGAGATGGTGTCCGTCAGCGGGTTGCTGAACTTGAGCGCTCCCTCGTAGCTTGTGAGCAGCGCTTCGGTGGTGATTTTCTGCATGTGGGCTCTTCCTGTCCTTGGATTGTGGTGCCGGGGCCGCAGGGACCAGGCCTCCCGGCGGCGGCGATGGTTATTTGTTACTGGTTACTTGCTACTGGATGCGGACCAGGCTCACCCAGGTGAAGCCGCCCGGGGCCACGCTGATGCGGCCGGACTGAGCTGCCGCGTTCTGCTGGGGACCTGCGGTGACGGGCCGGCCGGAGGCATCAAAAGCCTGCTGGCTCCATTGGAATCCTGCGGGCAGGTTCAGCCTCCGTTCGATGCGTTCCGGGGCCGCGCTGACATAGAGCGTGGACTCGGCACCGGGTCCGGAGACCGAGACGGTGGAGAGCTGCGGCTGGACCAGCAAGGCATCGAGGGCGACGTCACCGTCAGTGGTGCCGACGACGGCGGCCGCCGCGGCCGGCAGCGCGCGTTTCAGCGTGAACGGGAAGAGGATGCCTGGCGCATCGGTGATGCCCTGGGCGCCGGCCCCGCCGTTCCGGGTGCTGCCGAGCGGACCTTTGCCAGCACTCCAGCTGGTATTGCCGGAAGGGGCAATCCCCTGGTTGACGATCGGGTAGATATTGCGGGGTTCGTCGGCGGCCGGCAGCGGCAGGCTCAGGGAGGCCCCCGGCTTCAGGGCAACGTAGGCGCCGCCGGAGATGTTGGCCTCCCCGGTCCAGGCTGAGGCAGGCTTCACGACGGTGCCGTTGCCGGCGATGGCCCCGGATTCCGCCTCGACGACGCTCAGCCCGTGGGTCGAGATGGTGCGGGTGATGCCGAGAGCCTTCCCCTTCAGCTCCGGGTTGGCGTCCAGCGCCAGCATGGTCAGCAGGGCATGGATGGTGGATTCCGCGCCGGAGTTCGGATTCACCCGGCCATCGGGCTCGATCCCGTCGATCGCCGTGCCGGCGGCGGGGCTGTAGGCGGGTGCTCCGCTGGGGTTGGCGCCGAAGAACCAGCCTGCCGCAATGGCGGCGAGCTCCAGCAGGCCGGGGGCGTTGGCGGCCTTCGCGGTCGCCACGAGGCCCTGGACGCGCGAGTCCACGCCGTAGGCGATCTGTGCCTCGCCGGGCGTAGGGCTCCAGGCGTTGTCCGGGCCGCCCGCGGCGAGGAGCTGCGGCGTGAACTGGGCGGAATCCTTCACGGCAGCGTCGAGCAGCCGGGGCTTGTTCAGCACGGTTGAGGCGGTGGCGGCGGCCGCCGGAGCCAGGCCGCCCCAGGCATGCCAGAGCGTGCGGGACTTGTTCCACGGCAGGATCGCGCCGAAGGGCCATTCGGTGCCGGATCCCGAGGACATCGCGGCGACGCCCTCGCTCAACCGGGTGAGCGCCTGGGTGGCCACGCCGTCCCCGGGCGCGGCCTTGACGTAGGCGGCGAGCCCGAGCACGGCCTCCGCAGAGGCGTCGGCGCCGCCGGAGATCAGCCAGGCCGGGACCTTGACGCCGTCGGCCGTGTCATAGGTGCCGTACTTGGCGAGGGACTGCTTGTTCAGCGTGCCAAGGGCCAGCTGCAGGCGCTCCTGCAGGAACGATGCGAAGGCCGGGTCGGCGCCGGCGAAGGCGGCGTAGCCTTCGCCGAGGGCCCAGACGGTGCGTGCCAGCCAGTAGGACTCGGCCGAATCGGAGGGGTCCGGCAGTTCCACGGGCTTGGCGCTCGGCGTGAGCGTTCCGTCGGCCTGCTGCCAGAGGACCACGTTGCCGGCGTCCGGACCGGACGTGGTCTGCAGGTAGGTCAGGGAGCGCAGGGTCTGGAAGGCGCGGTCCCTGCTGGCCGGCTCACCGGTCTGCTGCCAGTGGCGCAGGTAGACGACGGCGGTCCGGGCGATGTCGTCGGCGTTGTAGGCGCCCTGGCTCCAGTGGCCGGTGGCGGGATCCAGGTCTCCGCCGCCGATCCGGCTGTAGCTGCCGTCCGCCTTCTTGTCCGCGTAGGTCCACGGGGCCTGGGCCGAGGGCATCCGGTCCAGCTGGTAGGTGCTGTGCCCCTCCACCGGGCTGAGCGGCACAGTGTCCAGCAGGAAGTTCAGGTGGCTGAGGTTGGTCAGGGGTGCCGCGGCGTCCGCCGGAACGGCGGTCCCCTGCCCGGCAGCCCGCTGCGGGACAGCCGCCGTCCCCGGGGCGGGTGCCGCGCTGGCGGCACCCGCTCCGAGCAGGACCAGGAGCATCGATGCGGACACGGTGGCGGCCGTGAATCGATTTCTTAGTTTCGAGCGGACATCGTTGTTCGTCATCGGTGGCTCCTGGCTGGCTGGTTGGCTGGGCTGTCGAACTGCGGGGACGGCGGAGCTGGCTGGGGAGGCGCTAGTTGGCGGGAATCCGGTCCAGCTTGGCGACGCCGATCTTCGAATCAGCCATGCCGTAGAAGACGAACAGCTGCTCGCCGATCTTCTCGATCGCGGTCGGGAAGACGACGTTGGGCACGATTCCGGACATCTCGTCTTCGGTTTCGGGGGCCAGGAGCGGCTTGTCGCTGCGGGCGATCACCTTGGCGGGGTCATCGGCGTCGAGGATCATCGCGGCGGCGGTGTAGTTGACGTTCTGCTGGTGGTCGAACGCGGACTTCTCCAGCGCGCCGGAGACGCCGTGGTGGATCAGCAGCCAGCCTTCCTCGACGCGGATCGGGGCGGGGCCGCCGCCGATTTTCAGTTCCTCGAACGGGAACTCGCTCAGGGCGACGAGCCGGTGCTTGGCCATGTGGACGAGGTTGCGGATGTCCGCCTCGACGTCCGCGACCGGTGCGTAGGAGATCCAGATGCCGGGACGGTTGTCGGTGACGCCGGCCGGCAGGTGCTCGCCTTCGCCCTCGCGGATCCAGCCGAGGTCCCACATCGGGCGGTGCAGCATAGCGTAGGAGGGCACGCCGTCAGGGTCGTTGACGGGCTCCGGGAAGAACACGGCGTCCTTGTTCGGGAAGAGGTTCAGGTCCATCGACAGGTCGGCCTGGTAGCCGAAGAGGCACGGGCCCAGGCGTTCCCAGTTGCGCAGGTCCTCGGAGTAGGCGAAGGCCAGGCGCGGACCCAGCGGGCCGTAGGCGACGTAGGTCATCAGGTGCTTGCCGAGGGCGGGGACCCAGGTGGTGCGGGGGTCCTCGGTGCCGGCGTTGTTCAGCCCGCGTTCCCAGCCCTCGTCGGGCGCCAGGACGATGCCCTGGCGTTCGACGCCGGTGGGGACGCCGTCTTCGATGACGACCTTGGCCAGTCCCACCCGGGAGACGTTGCCCTTGGCGACCAGGCGCGGCAGCAGGTACAGCTCGCCGTCGGGGCCGCGGCCGCTGGCCGGGTTGAGCACACCTTCGGCCTCGAATTCGTTGCCCGGTTCCGGAGTCATGATGACGCCGGCACGGGTGAGGGTGAAGGGGACGGTGGGCAGTGCGGAAGTGTGGGGGGAGGTCATGGATTAACCCTTTACGCTGGAGCCGATATTGGTGGAAATGAACTGACGCTGGAAGAAGATGAAGAGTGCGACGGCGGGTGCCGCGAGGACGCAGGCGCCTGCCAGGATGGCGCCGAACGGGTTGGACGCCGTGGCGGAGATGTTGGAGATGTAGTTCGCCAGGGAGACGGCGAGCGGCTGGATGGACTGGTCCTTGGTCACCAGGAACGGCCAGAGGAACTCGTTCCACGGCCCGATGAAGGTCAGCAGGACCGCCGTGACAATCGCGGGCTTCACCAGCGGGATGGCGATCTGCCACAGGATCCGCAGTTCGGAGGCGCCGTCGATCCTGGCCGCTTCGAAGAGGGTGGAGGGCAGTTGCATGAAGTACTGGCGGAAGACGAACACGGCAGTGGAGTTGATCGCGAAGGGCAGGATCATGCCCAGGTACGTGTCCGCCAGGCCGTAGTCGCGCACGATCATCACGTAGAGCGGGATGAGCAGCAGCTGGAACGGGATCATCTGCACCAGCAGCATCATCCCGAATACCAGCCCTTTGCCGCGGAAGTGCATCTGCGCCAGGGCGTACCCCACCAGCAGGCCGAAGACCACGGTGAAGAAGATGACGCCGCCGGTGAAGATGCCCGAATTGACCAGGCCCTTGAGCAGGTTGATGGAGTTGTTGATGTTCGCGTAGTTCTCGCCGGTGATGTTCGCCGGGTTGGGGAACGCCCCCGCCACCGAGGTGTCCGGTGAGGTCTGCAGCGAGCCGATGAACATGTAGTAGAACGGGAAGAGGAAGACGAACGCGCCCAGCGCCAGGAGCACGAAACTGCCGAGGCCGAGGCTCCTGCGCTTCTCCACGCCGGAGGCGCCCGCACTCTGCTTGCCCGACGGGTTGACCGGCCGACCGCCAGGGCGGCGTGCGCCGTCGTCGCTGTTGTTCTTGTCGCTGCTGCTGCTGGTCCCGTCGTTCTCATCGTTGGGCGCGGCTGCCTTGTTGAGAATTGACATGTCAGTCCTCCTTCCCGCCCACGAGGCGTTTCTGGATCAGGGCAATCAGCAGCACGCCGATCACCAGCACCACACCGAGTGCGGCGGCCAGATCGGGGTTCCCCTGCAGGATGCCCATCTGGTACATCAGGAACACCGGGGAGGTGGAGGCGCCGTCCGGGCCGCCGCCGCCGGTGAGCAGGTACGGTTCTGTGAACAGGTTGGCGCCGGTGATGGTGGCCAGCAGGGTCACCAGCACGCTGGCCGAGCGGACGCCGGGGACAGTGATGTTCCAGAACTGCACCCACTTGCTGCCGCCGTCCACCGCGGCGGATTCGTAGAGCTCCTCCGGGATGTTCTGCAGCGCGGCCAGGTACAGCAGGATGAAGAACCCGAGCTGCTTCCAGGTCACGAACAGGGCCACGGTGGGCATCGCGAGCCAGGAGTTCACGAGCCACGAGGGGTTCGGGGCCAGCGGCCCCAGGACCGAGTTGACCAGGCCGTTTTGCTGGAACAGGAACAGCCAGACGCCGACGACGGCGACGCTCGCCGTGACGTACGGGACGTAGTAGCTGACCCGGAAGAACGTCTTGAGCTTGGTCACGCGGTTCAGGGCGTTGGCCAGGACCAGGGACAGGCCCACGGTCAGCGGCACGTTGATGACCAGGAAGATCCCGATGTTGGCGAAGGAACGCTGCACGGCCGGGTCGGTCAGGACGGTGATGTAGTTCTCCAGCCCCACGAAGGGCCGGTCGACTTTGACCCTCGGCGCGGTGAAGAAATAGTCGTGGAAGGAAATGTAGACGGCGTAGCCAAGCGGGAACGCCAGCACGCCCAGGATGTAGATGACGTAGGGGGCACTGAAGAGCAGGCCCAAGGGCTGGCGGCCCAGGAAGTTCTTGCGCTTCCTGGCCGCCGTCCGCCGGTCCCCTGGCCTCCGGCCCCCTGCCTGAGGGGTGCTCTCCCCAGCAGTTTGGCCGGGGGCCGCGCCGCCGTCAGCTGAGCGAAGTGACATGGAGATTCACCCGCTACTTCTGCGCTGCCAGTTGGTTGATCTTCTCGGCGGAACCCTTGAACGCGGCGTCGACGCTTTCGTTGCCGAAGATCACGGCCTTGGCGTAGGCGGTGCGGAAGGTCTGCCAGATCTCAACCGAGTTGGGTACGTTGGGCACCTCCACGGTGCGGCCGGCCTGCTCCGCGAACTGCTTGTAAAGCGGGTTCTTGGCGAAGTAGTCCGCGTAGGCGGTCGGGAGGTCCTTGCGCATCGGCATCTGGCCGGTGTCGGCGAGGAGCTGGCCGTCCTGTTCCTTGCTGGTGGCGAACTTCATGACTTCCCAGGCCGTGCCCTGGTTTTCGCAGGCGGAGTACATGGCGACGTTCTTCGCGTCCGAGAAGGTGGAGCCTTCAGCCTGAGCCTGCGCGGCCGGGACCGGCACGGCACCCCAGTTGACCTTGTCCTTGTAGGCGGCGATGGCCCACGGCCCGGCCAGCGACATGGCGGCCTTGCCCTCGGCGAAGGAGTCGCCCTGGTAGACCTCCTTCGAGGCCAGGTTTTCCTTGTACAGGGTTTCGAACATGGTGGCGACCTGCTTGCCCTGGTCGCTGTCGAAGGTGGCCTTGCCATCCTTGACCAGCGGCGCGCCCCCGGAGTTGGCAGCGTAGAAGGGGTAGAAGTCGAACCAGGACTGGAAGAAGTCGCTGGCGGGGGACGGCCAGACGGCGTTGGCCGCGGCTCCGGACTTCACCAGCGTGCGGGCCGAGTCCAGGAATTCGGCCTGCGTGCCGAGCTTGGGGTTCTCGGCGTCCAGGCCGGCCTTCTTGAACAGGTCCTTGTTGTAGAAGAGGACCACCGGGTTGGACTTCCAGGGCAGCTGGTACATCTTGCCGTCGCCGGACTTGTACTGGTCGGCGAGGTCGCCGGTGCGGTCCTTGATGTACTGGGCGCCGTCAGGGAAGGAATCCAGCGGGACGAGTCCGCCCTGCTTCTGGAACTGCGGAACGGCGACAGGTGCGGTGTTGAAGACCAGGCAGGGGGCGTTTCCGGCGGTGATGGCCGCGCCGATGACTTCCTCGGAGCTCTTGCCGGCCGGGATTTCCTGCGCATCGATCTTCTGGTCCGGGTGTGCGGAGTTCCACGACGCAACCATGGCCTTGCCCCACTTGACCTCGAACTCGTTGTTCGAGTACCAGATCTTGATGGGGCCCTTGGCCGTCGTTGCCGACTCGGCGGTGCCGCCGCTGGCGCCGCCGCCGCAGCCGGCCAGGCCCGCTCCCATGATGGTCAGTGCGGCCACGGACAAGACTCGCGTGGCAGTTGAAAAGCGCTTCATTGCGTCTCCTTGGGAGGGTTTTTCTGACGGTGCGTGCCAGGGTTAGGTGTTCAGGGTTTGGTGTCCAGGGTTGCGTGTTCAGGGTTTGGTGTTCAGGCAGGAAGAGGGCGAGGGGTCGCGGGTGGATTTGCGTCCGGCGGACCCCCGGTCAGTCAGGGGCCGGTCCGGTGGAGGCCCTGACCACCAGGCGGGGTGCCGGGAGGAAGGTGTCCTCGTCGGGGCGGGCCCCGGCGAGCTGGTTCAGGAGGAGCTGGGCTGCGACCCGCCCCCACAGCATGGGGTCGGTGGCCAGGGTGGTGAGCGGCGGGTTCAGGTACTGGGTGAACTCCGCATTGTCATAGCCGGTGACGGAAAGGTCTCCCGGGACGCTGAGGCCGAGGGACTGCGCGTAGGACTGCCCGGCGGTGGCCATCAGGTCGTTGGCGTACACGATGGCCGTGGGCCGGTCCGTCCGGCGGAGCAGTTCTGCGGTGGCGGCCACTCCGCCCGCGGCCGTGAAGTCGGCGGCGGCAAAGTGGTCCGCGGGGAGCCCGGCAGCGGCCAGCGCATCCTCCCAGGCCTGGCGGCGGCTCCGTCCGTGGATGTATTCCTGCCCGCCGCCCACATGGGCGATCCGGCGGTGCCCCAGGGCCACCAGATGTTCCACCGCCGCGACGATGCCGGCCGACTCGTCAACGGAGACCGCGGGAAACGGGGAGCCGGCGCCCGGCCGGTTCAGGGTGACCGCCGGCAACTTGAGCTCCAGCAGGAGCGGGATGCGGGAGTCGTTGTGCCGGACGTCGGTGAGGATCACGCCGTCGACCCTGCCGTTGTCCACCAGCTTGCGGTAGCAGCGTTCCTCGGCGCCCGGCGCCGTGGCGACGCTCAGGACCAGGGTGTAGTCGTGTTCGGCGAGCGCGGTCTCGATCCCGGCGATGAAGGCCGGGAAGAACGGGTCCGTTCCCAGCAGGGACGGGTCCCGGGCCACCACGAGGCCCAGCGCGTAGGCCTTGGCGGAGGAGAGCCCTTTCGCCCGGAGACTCGGTTTCCAGCCGAGGTCCTTGGCCACCCTGAGGATGCGGTCCCGGGTGTCCGGGCTGACCCCGGGCTGGCCGTTGAGGGCGTAGGACACGGCACCCTTGCTGACGCCGGCCGCGTGGGCGACGTCGCTGATGGTGACTGCCATGGAGCCGTTCCCTTCGGATGGGGTCCTGGGCAGCTTCCTGCACTGAACCGGTTAAGTGATGCGTCCTACTAAACCGGTTCAGTTGCGGCTTGTCAAGGACGGTTCCCGCGCAGTTCCCGCCCGGCGGCTGCCATCCCGCGGCATTTCAGCAGTTGGCCGGCCTGTATTCATAGGTCCCGGCATCGGCCGCGCCACCGCCCTGGCAGTCGCCCTTTTGGTTGGCCGGCCGCCCGTCCAGATCCATGGGGAAGGGGCTGATCCCGGCCCGGTCAATGGCCGGGCTCGCGCCGGAGAGGTGGAGATCGGCGGGCGCGTTCACAAAGTCGGCCGGCTCGGTGGTGGAGGTCGCGCTGGGAACGATGTTGGTGGGGCCGTTGAGGACGTTTTCCCGTTCGGTCCAGCCAGTGCCGTCCATCCACAGCGCGTTGCGGGTGGCCACCAGGATGTTTCCCTTCACGACCGTGGAGGCCGGGCACGACGCGTGGCAGACCAGAGCCTGGGACTCCGCGCCGTCCAGCCACACGGTGTTGTATTCGAACGTGGTGCCGTTCGTCGGGCCAAAGGATGACGTCCTGCCGCGCGCGATCAGCCCCATGGCCTGGGAGCAGTTGGGGCCGCAGGTGGACCGGACCAGGTTGTAGCTGTAAGTGTTGCCGTCGGCAGTACCGCCCTTCCCGCGCCCCAGTTCGGAGAAGACGTTGTTATCCACGGCCACGTTGTGGTGGATCCTGTTCCGGTTGCCGTTGAAAATTTCGAACGCGCCGCCGTCGTGGCCAAAGTCGTAGGACACCGCGGTGGAGCCGGTGACGGTATTGCCGGTGAACTCGTTGTCACTGCCGTTGATCAGGAAGCCAAACGCGCCCGAGTCGTCATCGCACTTCAGGGCCGTCGCGGTGCCGCACAGCTCCCCCGGCGTATTGACGTTCATGATGTTGTTGTCGGCCAGCGTGTTGTTGGCATAGGTGCCGAAGTCGGAGCCCTCGCTCACCTTGATGCCGGCGGCATTGTTCCTGGCCGCGGAGTTCCGCACCGAGCCGTGGTCGCCATAGACACTGAAGCCTGCATAGCCGCAAGACTCCGCCCGCAGGCCGTCCACGGTGACGTAGTCGCCGTCGAGCCTGACGCACGTACCTGTCAGCCCGCCCGTAATGGCGGGCGGGTCGCCGTTTCCGTAGGCATTCAGGGTGACCTTGAGCCGGCTGGTGCCGCTCTGGCCAACCACAAGACCGCCGGAGAAGGTGTCTCCGCGGCGAAAGCTTACCGAGTCCCCGGGCCGCAGCGCGGTGGCGTTGACCATGTCGAGCGTCGCCCAAGCCGATTGAGGCGACGTCCCGTCGTTGAGGTCGCTGCCGTCGGCGCTCACGTAATACGTGGCGCCCTCGGACGACGCCGGCGCGGACGCGGACGGGCCGCCGAGCAGTCCTCCCAGGAACAGCAGGACGAGCAGCGTGGCGGCGGCTGTGGACTTAATCTTCATGGGTGCACCTGGGTTTTCGCCATGTATCCGCGGTTCCGGGCGCCACCGCCAACCGGCGGACCACATCGGCACCCTGAGGGCCTTAACGCTAAGAGCGGCCCCGCCCTAAGTCAACGGACGAGTCCGGCCACGCGCATCAAGATGTTCTTTTTTGCTACTTGACGTTCCTTATTGTGCGATTATGATAGCTAATGATGTGAGCTGCTTCACTCCACCCGCGTTATTTCAAAGGAGAAATTATGACCATGCATGAAGACGCACTGCTCCGGGCCTCCAGCCGAGGCGGGTGGGACCGGAGGACGCTGCTGAAGACCTTCGGCGCCGGGGCAGTTGCGATGGCCGGCATTCCCCTGCTCTCAGCCTGCACGGGCGGCAGTGCTCCTGCCAGCGGCGGCGCCAAGACGGCCACGTTCGGTTCCGGGTCCTCCGATGAGGTCCCCAAGGCCGCTTACAAGGCGGTGACCGACGCTTTCCAGAAGAAGTCCGGCATCGCGGTCACCACCAACGTGGTGGCGCACAACGACTTCCAGAACAAAATCAACACCTACCTCCAGGGCAGCCCGGACGATTCGTTCACCTGGTTCGCCGGCTACCGCATGCAGTACTACGCCGGCAAGGGACTGCTCGCCCCGATCGACGACGTCTGGGAAAAGGTCGGCGGAAACTACTCCGACGCCCTGAAAAAGGCCTCGACGGGAGCCGACGGCAAGATGTACCTGATCCCGAACTACAACTACCCCTGGGGCTTCTTCTACCGGAAGAGCCTCTGGACGGAAAAGGGGTACACCGTCCCCACGACGTTCGATGAGTTGAAGGCCCTCGCCACCAAGATGAAGGCCGACGGCCTGATCCCGATTGAATTTGCGGACAAGGACGGCTGGCCCGCCATGGGCACCTTCGACTACCTGAACATGCGCCTGAACGGCTACCAGTTCCACATGGACCTCACCGCGCACCGGGAAAGCTGGGACCAGAAGAAGGTCAGCGATGTCTTCGACACCTGGAAGGCCCTGCTCCCGTTCCAGAACCCGAACGCCCTGGGCATGACCTGGCAGGACTCGGCGAAGTCCCTCGCGGACAAGAAATCCGGCATGTACCTGCTCGGCTCCTTCCTCACCCAGCAGTACACGGACAAGGCAATTGCCGACGACATCGACTTCTTCCCGTTCCCCGAGGTCGCGGTGGAAGGCCGGGACGCCATCGAGGCACCCATCGACGGGCTGCTGCTCTCCAAGAAGGGCGGCCAGAACCAGGCCGCGCGGGACTTCCTTGCCTACGTCGGAACCCCGGAAGGGCAGGATGTGTACGCCTCGGTCGACTCGTCGAACATCGCCACCGCCAAGGGGGCCGATACGTCCAAGTTCACGCCGCTGAACAAGAAGCTGGCCGAGGCCATCAGCGGTGCCAAGAACATCAGCCAGTTCTTCGACCGCGATGCCCTGCCGGCCATGGCCAACAACGTGATGATCCCGGCGCTGCAGTCCTTCATCAAGGACGGCAACGTCGATGTGAAGAACCTGGAAGCCCAGGCCAAGTCGCTGTACGCCGCCCAGTAGAGGCGCGCCTGACCGCGCGGTTGACCGCGCGGTCAGCACTGCTCTTCTCCACGGCACTTCACTCTGCATTTCACTCTGAATTTCACAAGGCAAGGAATCTCCATGAGTGTCTCTACCAATCCGTCGGCGCGGGGGCGCAAAGCAGCCGCCGCCCCCGCGCGGCGGGTTCGGCGGCTGTCCGGCCGCGACAAGGTGGTGCTCGGCTTGATGGTGGGCGTCCCCACGCTGATCCAGCTCGTATTGGTCTGGATCCCCACCCTCATGTCCGTAGGGCTGTCCTTCACCCGCTGGAACGGGCTGGAGCTGACCGACATCAAGCCCGCCGGCGTCGAGAACTACCAGTTCATCGCCCAGGACTACCCGCCGTTCTGGCCGGCCATGCAACACAACGTGCTGTGGCTGGCCTTCCTGGCACTCGTCGCCACTCCGCTGGGGCTGCTGCTGGCCGTGCTCCTGGACCAGAACATCCGTGGCACGCGGATCTACCAGAGCATCTTCTTCGCCCCGGTGATGCTGTCCCTGGCCCTGATCGGGATCATCTGGCAGCTGTTCTACAACCGGGACAGCGGCCTCCTGAACTTCCTGCTCGGCACGGCCGGCACGCCCCAGGCCGTCGACTGGTTCGGGGATTCCAGCGTCAACATCTGGGCTGCCCTCTTCGCCGCCACCTGGCGGCACGCCGGCTACGTCATGATCCTGTACCTGGCCGGGCTCAAGGGCGTGGATCCTACACTGCGCGAGGCGGCCCAGATCGACGGCGCCAACGCGGTCCAGACCTTCTTCCGGGTGATCTTCCCGGCCATGCGCCCGGTCAACGTCATCATCATCGTCATCACCGTCATCGAATCCCTCCGGGCGTTCGACATCGTCTACGTGATCAACCGCGGCACCAACGGGCTGGAACTGATCAGCGCCCTGGTCATCCAGAACCTGGTGGGCGAGGGGCAGGTGATCGGCATCGGCTCGGCGCTGGCCGTCATCCTGCTGGTCATCTCGCTGATCCCCATCACGTTCTACCTCTCCCGCGCGTTCGGAAAGGACAAAGAGGCATGAGCATCGCCCATCCAACCGATGCCGCCGCGGCCGGCAGCCCGGCCGACGCCCGGCAGCGCAGCTCCGGCCCCGGCAGGCCCGGCCCCCGCCCGGACCGCCCGGCCAACAACAAGCAGGGCAAGAGGCACTACGGCACCCACGTCTTCCTCATCGTCATGGCGGCGATCTGGCTCGTCCCCCTGGCCTGGGCCATTTTCACTGCCCTGCGGCCCAAAGCTGACACCGACAAATACGGCTACTTCAGCACGGGCGGCGCCTTCAATTTCGACAACTTCGCCCAGGCCTGGACGCAGGGCGGCTTTTCCCAGCTGTTCTGGAACTCCGTGCTCATCACGGTCCCCTCGGTGTTCCTGATCCTCTTCTTCGCCTCCATGATGGCGTTCGCCGTGAGCCGGGTGAGCTGGAAGTTCAACATCACCCTGCTGATCATGTTCACCGCCGGAAACCTGCTGCCGCCGCAGGTGCTCGCGGCGCCGCTCTTTGAAATGTTCAAGCACTTCGAGCTGCCCTACGCCGTGAGCGATTCCGGGAACCTGCTCAACACCTACATCAGCGTGATCGCCGTGGACACCGCCTTCCAGATCGGGTTCGTGACCTTCGTCCTCTCGAACTACATGAAGGCCCTGTCCCCCGAGCTGACGGAGGCAGCCCTGGTTGACGGTGCCGGCGTCTGGCGCCAGTACTGGGACATCATCCTGCCGCTGTGCCGCCCGGCCCTGGCCGCCATGGGCACGCTCGAGGTGATCTTCATTTACAACGACTTCTTCTGGCCCCTGCTCTTCATCCAAAGCGGCGACCGGCTTCCCGTCACCACCGCGATCAACAACCTCCAGGGCCAGTTCCTCTCCAACTACAATCTGATCGCCGCCGGCGCCATGATCACGGCGATTCCGGCCCTGATCATCTACCTGCTCCTGCAGCGCCACTTCGTGGCGGGCCTGACCCTCGGCTCCAGCAAAGGATAAACGTGGACTTCAACACCACCCACCACAACGGCATGGACTACATCACCGCCCGCCTCGGTTCCGAGGGCTCCCCGATGCTGGCATTCGGCGGGGACTACAACCCGGAGCAGTGGCCCGAGGAGACTTGGGACGAGGACGTCAGGCTGATGCGCGAGGCCGGCGTCAACCTGGTCAGCGTGGGCATCTTCAGCTGGTCCCTGCTTGAGCCGTCCGAGGGCGTCTACGAGTTCGGCTGGCTGGACCGGGTCCTGGACCTGCTGCACGCCAACGGCATCCGGGTGGACCTGGCGAACGCCACGGCGTCGCCTCCGCCCTGGTTCAGCCACAAGTACCCCGAGTCCCTGCCGGTAACGGCCGACGGCGTGCGGCACAGTTACGGCTCCCGGCAGGCCTTCGCCGCCTCGAGCGCCGAATACCGCCGGGCCGCCGCGGCACTGACCGAGCAGATCGCAGTCCGGTACAAGGACCACCCAGCCGTCGTGATGTGGCACGTCCACAACGAATACGGCTGCCACAACCAGCCGGATTTCTCCGACGGCGCCGCCGCCGGCTTCCGGCACTGGCTCGAACTCCGGTACGGCAGCCTTGAGGCCCTCAACGCCGCGTGGGGCACCGCCTTCTGGTCCCAGCGCTACTCGGCCTGGGAGCAGATCCTGCCGCCGCGCACCTCCGGGACCTGGGTCAACCCGACCCAGCAGCTGGATTTCGCCCGCTACTCCTCCGATGAACTGCTCGAATGCTACAAGGCCGAGGCCGCGATCATCCGCTCGCACTCGGGGCATCCCGTGACCACCAACTTCATGGGCTTCAACATGGGCCTGCACCAGCCCGTGGACTACTGGCGCTGGTCCGAGGAAATGGACGTGGTCTCCAACGACCACTACCTGATCGCCGAGGACCCGCGGAACTTCCAGGAACTGGCGGCAACCGCGGACCTCACCCGCGGCTGGGCCAAGGGCAAGCCGTGGCTGCTCATGGAGCATTCCACCTCCGCCGTGAACTGGCAGCCCCGCAACATCGCCAAGGCGCCTGGTGAGATGCTGCGCAATTCCCTGCAGCACGTTGCCCGCGGCGCCGACGGCGCGCTCTTCTTCCAGTGGCGGGCCTCGCGGGCCGGCGCCGAGAAGTTCCATTCCGGGCTGCTGCCGCATGCCGGCACGGACACCAAGGTTTGGCGCGAAGTGGTCCAGCTGGGCCAGGCGCTGCGCAGCCTGGCCGAGGTCAGCGGCTCGGTGGTTACCGGCGCGTCCGGCCGGGTGGACGTCGCGATCCTCCACGACACTGACGCCCGCTGGGCCTCGGAACTGGACTCGCACCCGAGCGTGGATGCCTCCAACATCGCCGAAACCCGGCGCTGGCACGATGCCTTCTACCGCGCCGGCATCCCCACCGACTTCCGCCAGGGCACCGATGATCTTTCCGGCTACCGGCTCGTCGTCGCGCCGATGCAGTACCTCGTGAGCGATGCCGGGGCCGCGAATCTGGACGCGTATGTGCGTTCCGGCGGCCACCTCGTGGTGACCTATTTCTCCGGTATCGTGGACGAAAATGACCACATCAGGCTTGGCAGCTACCCCGGCGCGTTCAGCGGACTGCTGGGCGTGAAGATGGAAGAGTTTTTCCCGCTGCGCGGCGGCGAAAGTATCCGGCTCAGCAGCTTCGGGGCGGGTACCTGCTGGAACGAATTGGGGCATGCCACCACCGCCGAGGTCCTCGCGGCCGTGGAGGAGGGAGCGGCCGCCGGTTCTCCCGCCGTGACCCGTAACCGCGCCGGAAACGGGCGCTCCTACTATGTCGCCACGTCACTCGGGCCGGAGGGGCTGGGTGAACTGCTTGCCGTCGTCTGCGCCGATGCCAGGGTGCAGCCGCTCGTTCCCCATCTGCCGGACGATGTGGAAGTGGTCCGGCGCAGCAAGGACGGGACGGACTGGACGTTCTGCATTAACCACGGGGCGCACGACGTCCGGCTGCCGCTGGAAGGCGTGGACCTGCTCACCAGCAACGAGCTCGACGGCGGGCTCGGTCTCGCGGCCGGCGGTGTCGCCGTCGTCCGTTCGGCTGCCGCCCACTTGGTCGGCACCTCCGCCGGCCACTCAACCCAGTCAAGCCTGCCAAACCGCTCAAACCTGTAAGGACTCCACATGCTAGCCGCAGCCCGCCATTCCGCCATCCTCGCGGAGGTCCAGCGTGAGCGGATCGTCCGTGTCGCGGACCTCGCCAAGATGCTCGGCGTCTCGCTGATGACCGTGCGGCGGGACATCGAGGCCCTCGACGCGGCGGGCGCCGTGGAGAAGATCCACGGCGGGGCCAAGCTGCCCGGGGGGGCCGGCACCCACGAGCCAGGCTTCGAGCTGAAGGTGACCCAGCTCAAGGACGAGAAGATGGCAATTGCGCAGGAGGCGGCCGCACAGGTGCGCGAGGGCATGGCGGTGGGGCTCAGCGCCGGCACCACCACGTGGGCGCTGGCCCAGCTGCTGTCCGCCGGCCCGCGGATCACCGTGGTCACCAACTCGGTGCGGATCGCGGACGTCTTCCACCAGAGCGCGTCCCCGTCCACCGTGATCCTGACCGGCGGCGAGCGCACACCCTCCGATGCCCTCGTCGGGCCGCTGGCCACTTCCTCGCTCAAACAGCTGCACTTGGACGTATTGTTCCTCGGCGTCCACGGTGTCGACGCCGACGCCGGGTTCACCACCCCCAACGTGCTCGAGGCCGAAACCGACCGGGCCTTCGTCACCGCTGCCCGGCGGGTGGTGGTGCTGGCCGACCACACCAAGTGGGGCACCCTCGGCATCAGCACGATCGCCAGCCTGGAGGACGCTGACGAACTCATCAGCGACGACCTCCTTGGCAGCGAGGCCCGGCGCATCCTTGGCGAGCGCGTCGGCCGGCTCCGCCTGGCCAGTACCGGCGACGCCCGGAGCACCAGCGCAGCCAGCCCCGCAGCAGCCACAGCCTGACCGCACGGCCCCCGCCCACCCAAACCACTACGCCTGGAGCTGCCGTGAACAACCCGGACCTCATCCTTGCCGCCGAGACCCGCTCCCCCGTGGGCGTCCCGGCGGTGGAGCCGTTGTACCTGCGCCGCTCCGGAACATCCCTGCTCATCGACTTCAGCACGGGCGAGGCCGCCATGCTGCACTTCGGCGCCGATCTCGGCCCGGTCCTGCCGGATCTTTCGCTGCTGGGCGAGGCCGTGCCGCACTCGGCCCTCGATGTCCCGGTCACGCTGGGACTGATCCCGCAGGCGTCCTCCGGCTGGCGCGGGCGGCCCGGCCTCCGCGGCCACCGGAACGGCCAGGCGTTCTCGGCCCGTCTGCGCGTGGTCAGCGTCGAGCGGCCCAGTGTTGAACGTTCCCGCGGGGAGGACTGCTCAGCGGTCATCACCCAGGCCGACCCCGAGGCCGGTGTCAGCGTCCGCACGGAGATCAGGATCAACGACGGCGGCCTGCTCCAGCTCCGGCACCGGCTCGATAACGACGGCGCCGGCCCGTACAGCCTCGACGAACTCGCCGCCGTGTTGCCCGTGGGCCGCGCCGCCACAGAAATCCTGGACCTGACCGGCCGCTGGTGCCGGGAGTCCCACACCCAGCGCCTGCCGCTGCGCCAAGGCACGTGGGTCCGCTCGGGCCGGCACGGCCGGACCGGCCATGACGCCTCGCTCCTACTGGCCGCCGGCACCCCCGGATTCGGCAACCGCCACGGGCAGGTCTGGGCCGTGCATCTGGGCTGGAGCGGCAACCACGAGAGCTTCGTTGACGCCGCCGCGGACGGCCGCACCGTCATGGGCGCCTCGGAACTGCTCGGCGCCGGCGAGATCAGCGTGGCCGCGAACTCCAGCTACGAGACCCCGTGGCTGTTCGCGGCGTACTCCGCCGCAGGCCTGGACGGCATCAGCGACGCCTTCTACACCTGGTTCCGCGCCCGGCCGCACCACCCCGGCGTGCGGTCCGGCAAGGCCCGTCCCGTGGTGCTCAACGTCTGGGAAGCGGTCTACTTCGACCACCGACTCGAACCCCTGCTGGAACTCGCCGAAGCGGCCGCCGGGCTCGGGGTGGAACGGTTCGTCCTCGACGACGGCTGGTTCCGCGGCCGCCGCGACGACCATGCGGGCCTCGGCGACTGGTACGTCGACGAGGACCTGTGGCCCGCGGGCCTCACGCCGCTGATCGACGCGGTCACCGGCCACGGCATGGAATTCGGGCTCTGGGTCGAACCCGAAATGGTCAACGAAGACTCCGACCTGGCCCGCGCCCACCCGGACTGGATCGCCGGCCCGGCTCAGCGTCCCGCGGGCGGCCCGGCCGGCCGGCTGCCGGAACAGTGGCGGCACCAGCAGGTCCTTGACCTGGTCAATCCGGCTGCCTGGCAGTACATCTTCGACAGGCTCGATGCCCTGTTGAGCGAATACCGGATCAGTTACCTCAAATGGGACCAGAACCGGGACCTGGCCGAGATGGGCCACGGCGGACGCCCGTCCGTGCACGCCCAGACACACGCCGTCTACCGGCTCCTCGACGAGCTCCGCAAGGCCCACCCCGGCGTCGAGATTGAAAGTTGCTCCTCCGGGGGCGGCCGCGTGGATCTCGGCATCCTGGAACGCACCGACCGGATCTGGGCCTCGGACTGCAACGATGCCCTGGAACGGCAGACCATCCAGCGCTGGACCGGCGTGGTGGTGCCGCCGGAGCTCGTAGGATCGCACATCGGCCCCACCACGAGCCACACCACCGCGCGAACGCACGACCTCTCGTTCCGCGCGATCACCGCGATGTTCGGCCACTTCGGCCTCGAATGGGATGTCCGGCGCCTCGCTGCTGCCGAACGGACCGAGCTTGCCGGTGCCATTGCGTTGTTCAAGCAGTACCGGCCGCTCCTGCACAGCGGGCGCATCGTACGGGCCGACGAGCCCGATCCCGCCCTCCGGCTGCACGGCGTCGTGTCCCACGACGGCGGCGAGGCCCTCTATGCCCTGGTGTCCGTGGCGACGTCGTTCGCCGAAGTCCCGGGGCGGGTCTGCCTGCCGGGACTGCTCCCGGACTGCGCGTACCGGGTGGAAGCGGTCTACCCCGCGGCCGACGACCGGCGGGCATTCCGGCAGGCAGCGCCACCGGCGTGGCTTGCGGGCGGCATCGAGGCCTCGGGACGTTTCCTGGCCGAATCCGGGCTCCCCATGCCGGTCCTGAACCCGGAGCACGGGCTGCTCCTGGCCGTCCGCCGTGTCACAGCGGCCGCTCCGGCCGCCGATCCAGCCGCAAACAGCGCTCACCCCGTGAGGAACCCCTAGCATGGGCCAGATTACGAAACGCTCCTACAAGCTCTCCGATGGCCGGGACATCATCTACTTCGATGATGCCGATACCGCCCTGCCCCCGCACCGGGGGGAGGATCTCCGCGCGCCGGCGGTCCGGCCGCCCACCGCCACCATGCGCCAGGACGTCCTGACCGGGGAGTGGATCTCGATCGCGGCCGCCCGGCAGAACCGGGTGGTCCTGCCGCCCTCGCACCTGGACCCGCTGGCCCCGGCGTCGCCGGAGAATCCCTCGGAAATTCCGAGCCTCTACGACGTCGCGGTCTTCGAAAACAAGTCCCCGTCCTTCGGGCCGGACCTGACGGGGACCGCGGCGCCGGAAGGCCTGGATGACCTCGCCCTGGTGGGGCTGGGGCGCAGCCGGCAGTCCGTGGGCCGGTGCGAAGTGGTGTGCTTCTCCCCGGAACACACCGGCTCCCTGGCGGGGCTGCCCCTGTCCCGGATGCGCACGGTGGTGGAAGCCTGGGCGGACCGGACGGCCGCGCTGTCCGCACTGCCCGGCGTCGAACAGGTTTTTCCGTTCGAGAACCGCGGCGAAGCGATCGGCGTGACCCTGCACCACCCGCACGGACAGATCTATGCCTACCCGTACATCACGCCCCGCACGGCCCAGCTGGTCCGCACGATCGGGAACTACGGCGGCTCGCTGTTCGAGGACATCCTCAGCTTCGAGCAGAAATCCGAGCGGGTGCTGCTCCAGGGCGAGCACTGGACGGCGTTTGTCCCGTTTGCCGCGCGCTGGCCGCTGGAAGTGCACATCCTCCCGCACCGGCACGTCCCGGACCTCGCCGCCACGACGGACGAGGAACGCGATGAGTTCTCCCTGCTGTACCGCCAGCTCCTGCGTGGCGTCGATGCCCTCTACGACACCCCCACTCCGTACATTTCGGCCTGGCACCAGGCTCCCGTCCACGCCCACCGGGACGACATCCGGCTCATGCTGCAACTGACCTCGCCCCGCCGGGAGGAGGACAAGCTCAAGTACCTGGCAGGGTCGGAGGCCGCGATGGGCGCGTTCATCGCGGACATCCCGCCGGAAACGGCCGCCTCACGGCTCCGCGATGCCATGGAAAAAGCATCGCCACCACCGCGCGCGTCAGGGCTCGAGCCATTCCGCACAGAAGTCCCAGCAACAGAACAGGAAGCCGCCCAGCCATGAACGAGGTCCTTGGACGGGAAAGTGGGTACTTTTCCAGTCAGTTCGGTGGAGCGCCGGACGGCTTGTGGTCGGCGCCCGGGCGGGTCAACCTGATCGGCGAGCACACGGACTACAACGAGGGCTTCGCGTTTCCGATCGCTATCGACAAGCGCACCACGGTGGCGGCCCGCGTCCGCGCAGACCGTCTGCTCCGGGTCACCAGCAGCTCCTTCCCCGGCGTCATAGAGGTAAGCCTCGACCACCTTGACCCGGATGCCCTCACCGGCTGGGCCGCGTACCCCCTCGGCGTGGCCTGGGCGATGTCCCGGGCGGCCGGCGGCGCCGGTTCCGCAGCCGGCTCCGAAGCCGGTTCCGGCGTCCCGTCCCGGCTGTCCGGCCTGGACCTGGCGCTGACCTCGGATGTCCCGGCCGGTGCCGGGCTGTCCTCCTCTGCCGCCGTCGAATGCGCGGTGGCCCTGGCCCTGAACGATCTCTGGGACTTGGGGCTGGGCAGGCCGGAACTGGCCCGGATCGGCCAGCTGGCCGAGAACAGGGTGGTCGGCGCGCCCACCGGCATCATGGACCAGTCGGCCTCCCTCCTGGGCGAGCCCGATCATGGCATCCTGCTCGACTGCCAGAACCTGACGACCGAGGCGGTTGCCCTCGGCTTCGCCGGCGCCGGGGTGGGGCTGCTCGTGATCGATACCCGCACCAGCCATTCCCATGCCGACGGCGGCTATGCCAGCCGCCGTCGTTCCTGCGAGGACGGCGCCCGCCGCCTGGGCGTGGGCAGCCTGCGGGCGCTGGGCCCGGCCGATCTCCCCCGCGCCGCAGCACAGCTCGACGGACAGACCTACCGCCGGGTCCGCCACATCATCACGGAAAACCAGCGGGTGCTGGACACCGTGACGGCACTGCGGACCTCCGGCGCCGCCGCGATCGGGCGGTTCCTCAACGAATCGCATCTGTCCATGCGCGACGACTTCGAGATTTCCACCCCGGAGCTCGACCTCGCCGTGGCCAGCGCGCAGGAATCGGGTGCCATCGGCGCGCGGATGACCGGCGGCGGTTTCGGTGGCGCCGCCATCGCTTTGGTCCGCAACGACGACGCCGCGGCGGTGGCCGCGGGCGTCGCCCGCGACTTCGCCCGGGCCGGGTACACGGCCGCGCATATTTTCCCCGTCACCGCGTCCGAGGGCGCCCGCCGGGAACTGTAGCCCGGTAAGACTCCGGGGCCTTATGCCCGCACGAGCCGGGCCGCGTCGGCCAGGAGTTCCACGGAACGGAGCCGGGCTTCGGTCCCGGTGCTCTGGTGCGCCACGATCAGTTCGTCGGCGTCGGCGTGCTCCGTGAACTCCTCGAGGTACGCCAGGACGGCCTCGGGGGTGCCCACAGCGGAGTACTTCATCATCTGCGCCATGTG
Organism: Arthrobacter sp. P1_H7; assembly: GCF_056405215.1. NCBI lineage: Bacteria > Bacillati > Actinomycetota > Actinomycetes > Micrococcales > Micrococcaceae > Arthrobacter > Arthrobacter sp. P1_H7. Next base: position 271,389 of record NZ_JBFUCO010000010.1, read on the forward strand.
CTGGCCCTGGGGCGAGTCCAGGATCATGTCCGCCTCGTCGTCGCTGAACACGCGTCCATTGCCGAAGAACAGGGAGACCCTGGCCCGCTTGGTGGCCTGGAACATCGCCTGCGCCTCGGCGGCCGAGTCCGCGGCAATGACGTTGACTCCGGCGATCACGTGCGGGGCGTCGAGCTGCGCGGAGGGCCGGAACTCGCGGCGGTAGACGGCCACCGCATCCTGCAGCGCGTTGGGCGCGAAGTGCGACGCGAACGCGTAGGGCAGGCCCAGCTGCGCGGCCAGCCTGGCGCCGAACAGGGAGGAACCCAGGATGTACAGCGGCACGTTGGTGCCCTTGCCCGGGGTGGCCTCCACGCCCTGGATGCGGGTGGGGCCGGTCAGGTAGCCCTGGAGCTCCAGGACGTCCTGCGGGAAGCTGTCTGCCGACATCGGATCGCGGCGCAGGGCGCGCATGGTGTTCTGGTCGCTGCCCGGCGCCCGGCCCAGGCCGAGGTCAATCCTGCCCGGGTGCAGGGTCTCGAGCGTGCCGAACTGTTCCGCGATGGTCAGCGGCGAGTGGTTGGGCAGCATCACGCCGCCGGCGCCGAGCCGGATGCTGGAGGTGTGGGCCGCGACGTGGGCGATCAGCACGCTCGTGGCGGACGAGGCGATCGCGGACATGTTGTGGTGCTCGGCGTACCAGATCCGCCGGTAGCCCCGGTCCTCGGCGAGCTGCGCCATGGCCACGCTCCCGGCGAAGCTCTCCGCGGCCGTCTGGCCCGGGCCGATGGTAGCGAGATCAAGAATGGAAAGCGGAACAGTCACGGAAAAGCCGGCCTTTCGTAGCGGAGCAGTGTGCGGGCCGGAGTGTGGACTGCGGTCCTGGGCGGCACCGGGTTTCCGGCGCGGGCACACTGGGGTCAACGACGGCGGCCCCCGGGATATTTCTGCAGGCGGCTCAGCCGCAGGAGTAGTTGTAGTCCAGGCCGCCGGAAATGTACTGCGTCATGGAGACGCGGCTGCGCGGGGTCAACCCGGGAAGGGTGCAGTTCGCCTTCGCGCCGGACGCCGATCCCGCACCAGCAAGCCAGCTGGGCAATCCTGCCAGCGGGCTGGTCGACTTCACGGTTCCGGCGATCTGTCCCCACTGGTAACCCGTGGAGTAGAGGCCCACGCGGGCGCCGATCCGCTTGAAATAGGCGGTCATGCCTTCCAGGACAGCCACGTTGGCGGCCTTGTCGGTCTGCCAGGTGTTTTCCGTTTCCACATCCAGCCACCAGAGGTAGGACTGCGGGTTGCTGACCCCGCGGCGCCTGGCGTCGTCGGATGCCTTGGCCCACCCGTACATGTAGGAGCAGGCTTTGAACGTCCCCGCGGCACAGCTGCCGTAGGGGTTGGTGACCTTTACACCGTTGTAGGTGTTCGACGTGGGCCACCAGGACCCTTGTCGGCCGGGGTTGGCGGTGTTGACGTACAGTGCCACCCTCGGCTGCGACGTTGCCGCGGGAGACTTGGCCGTCTTCGCCCAGGCCAGCTGGCTCGCTAGGCAGGGGTTCGTCGTGTTGGCAAGGCCGTTGTTGACGCCGACAATCGCGAACATGGGCTGCTTGGGCAGGACCTTACCGCACTGCGGCCAGGACACGTCGATACCCGGCCCCGGTGAAGTGGCGGCCGAGGCCGGGCTTCCACCCATGAAGACAAGGCCTAGGGTCACGACAATGGCCAGTACGATGCGCGGGAGCGAGTTGGGCATGCCACAGTCTAAAGCATAAATTCCAATCGGTAGCGTAACCCTGCAGGGCAGATATCTTTGAACCGGCCGGGCGCTGCGCAGGGCCCCGCGTCGCCCGAGCGGGGACCGTCCGGGGGCCGTCCGGGGGCCGTCCGGGCGGGAACCCTTGGAATAGTCAGCAGGCTGAGGATGTTCCCGTACCTATGAGCCATGACAATCCACAGCATCCGGAACTATCTGCCACGATCGACTTGAAGGACTTGGGAACTGTCCACCGGCTGGGCTTTGGCGCCATGCGGATCACCGGCGACGGCGTCTGGGGCGAGCCGGCGGACCGCGCCGCCGCGGTCGCCGTCGTACGCCGTGCCGTGGAGCTCGGCATCGACTTCATTGACACCGCCGACTCATACGGCCCCAACATCAGCGAGGAAATCCTCGCCGAGGCGCTGCATCCCTACCGGGACGGCCTCAAGATCGCCACCAAGGTGGGGTTCGCGCGCACCGGACCCAACGTATGGGTTCCGGTCGGCCGGCCCGAATACCTGCGCCAGCAGACGGAATTGAGCCTGCGCAAGCTCAAGGTCGATGCCCTGGACCTCCTGCAGCTGCACCGGATCGATCCCACAGTGGACCGCGAGGAGCAGTTCACCGTGCTTCGCGATCTGCAAAAGGAAGGCAAGGTCAAAGCCCTCGGCCTGTCTCAGGTCAGCGTGGAGGAGTTGGAGGAAGCCGGGAAGTACTTCACGGTCTCCACGGTGCAAAACCGCTACAACCTCACCGACCGCAGCTCCGAGGACGTCCTCGAATATGCCGAGGAGAACGGCATCGGCTTTATTCCGTGGGCGCCCATCGCCGCCGGCGAACTCGCCCGGCCGGGCGGTCCGCTGGACGCGGCCGCCACGCGGCTCGGCGCCACCACCTCCCAGGTCGCGCTGGCCTGGCTGCTGCGCCGCTCCCCCGTCATAATGCCCATCCCCGGCACCGGCTCCATCAAGCATCTGGAAGAAAACCTCGCGGCGGCCGGTGTCGTGCTCGACGATGCCACCTTCGCGGAACTCCAGGCAGCCCGCTAACCCCTTCCACCACCCGCCGGCCCTGCCGGCAGAACAGGAACAACACCATGGCTAACATCCTGATGGTCGTCTCGGCCGCAAATTCCCTCACCATGCGCGACGGCACCGAACACCCCACCGGCTACTGGGCCGAGGAACTCGTCGTCTCCCACCAGACCCTCCTCGACGCGGGTCACACCGTGCACATCGCCACCCCCGGAGGCCGGAAACCCACGGTGGACGAGGTCAGCCTCGCGGCCGAGTCCGCGGGCGGCCAGGACCGTGCCGACGGTTTCCGGAAATACCTTGAGTCGATCGACGCCGAGCTGTCCGCCCCGCTGGTGCTGGGCGGCGTCGACGTCGCCGACTATGACGCCGTCGTCATGCCGGGCGGCCACGGGCCCATGGCCGATCTGTACCGGGATGCCGACCTCGGCAGGATCCTCTCCGGCGCCAACGCCGCGGCCAAGATCGTCGCGCCGTTCTGCCACGGCCCGGCCGGGCTGCTGAGCGCCACGGACGACGACGGCGCGTTCACCTTCGCCGGACGCCGCCTCACCGTCTTCACCAATGAGGAGGAGCTGGGCGGCGGCACGGGACCCAATACACCGTGGTTCGTGGAGGACGTCCTGACGGAGAAGGGCGCGGTAGTGGAGAACGGCGCGGCCTGGACGTCTCATGTTGTGCGGGACGGAAACCTCATCACCGGGCAGAACCCGCAGTCCAGCGAGGACGTGGCCAAGGAGGTCCTCAAGGCCCTCGCCGAATAGGCTCGTCTTGGCCGGGTCCGGGAACCCCGGACCCGGCTAAGCTAACCGCATGGCCATCAAATCCACTGCAGACAAAGTCGCCACGATCGTCCAGGGCTACACCCTGGAGGGCCCGACCATCGAGCTCGGCGCGGCGATCGTCGACGGCGAGCTCCGCAAGGAGGCGCCGGTCCGGTTGCCGCTCGCGATGATGAACCGGCACGGCCTCGTGGCCGGGGCGACGGGCACCGGCAAGACCGTCACGCTGCACATGATCGCCGAACAGCTCTCCACCGCGGGTGTGCCCGTGTTCCTGGCCGACATCAAGGGTGACCTCTCCGGGCTGGCCACTGCGGCCACGGGCAGCGAAAAGCTCCTCGCCCGCACGGAGAGCCTCGGCCAGGCGTGGGCCGGCAAGACTTTCCCGGTGGAATTCCTTGCCCTCGGCGGCGACGGCAACGGCATACCGGTCCGCGCCACCATCACCTCCTTCGGTCCCATCCTGCTCTCCCGCGTCATGGACCTGAACGAGACCCAGGAATCCAGCCTGCAGCTCGTCTTCCATTTCGCGGACAAGAAAAACCTTGAGCTGATCGACCTCAAGGACCTGCGGGCCGTGATCCAGTTCCTGACCTCGGCCGAGGGCAAGGACGAGCTTGAGGAACTCGGCGGCCTCTCCAAGGCCACCGCCGGCGTGATCCTGCGCGAACTGATCACGCTCGAGGCGCAGGGCATGGAGAAGTTCTTCGGCGAACCCGAGTTCGACACCGCCGAACTGCTGCGGACCGCGCCGGACGGCCGCGGCGTGGTGAGCTGCCTGGAGCTCCCGACCCTGCAGACCAAGCCCATGCTCTTCTCGACGTTCCTCATGTGGCTGCTCGCCGACCTCTTCGAGGACCTGCCCGAGGCCGGGGACCTTGACAAGCCCAAACTCGTCTTCTTTCTCGATGAGGCGCACCTGCTGTTCAACGGCGCCTCGAAAGCCTTCCTCGATGCGATCACCACCACCGTCCGGCTCATCCGGTCCAAAGGAGTCGGGATCTTCTTCGTGACGCAGACCCCCAAGGACGTCCCTGCCGACGTCCTCGGCCAGCTGGCAAACCGGGTGCAGCACGCCCTCCGCGCCTACACCCCGGAGGACGCCAAGGCCCTCAGGGCCACCGTTTCCACCTTCCCGACCAGCGACTACGACCTCGAGGAGACCCTCACCACCGCCGGCATCGGCGAGGCCGTCATCACGGTCCTGAATGAGAACGGCGCGCCGACCCCCGTGGCGCTGACCCGGCTCCGTGCCCCGGAGTCCGTGATGGGTCCCAGCACCGACGAGCTGATCTCCAGCACCGTCGCAGCCTCGGCCCTGCTGCCCAAGTACGGCACCGCCGTCGATAACATCTCGGCCTACGAGAAGATCGCCGCCGAAGGCGGTGACTACACAGGTGCTGCCCCCACCGGACCGGCCACCGGGACCGCACACCAGGGCGCAGCCCCGGACCGAGCCCAGGGCGGCGGTTTGGGCGGCGGTTTGGACCCCCGCGCCATCGACGCCGAAGCCCGACGGATCGAGGAAGAAATCCTTGGCCGACCTAGCAGCCGCCCCGCGCCGGCGCCCAGGATGCCCGACAATGACAACGTGCCCGAGCGGCGCGCCCCCCGGCCGGCGCAGCCGAAGGCCGGCGGTGGCGGGGGCATCGGCGGCGACCTCGCGGGGGCCCTCGGTGGTGGCCTCCAGAGCATGGCCCGCTCGCTGGGGACCCAGCTTGGCAGGGAGCTGCTCCGCGGCGTCTTCGGCACTTCCTCCAAGCGCCGCCGCCGCTAGGGATCACCGCGGCTGCAACCAACCGAACGCTCCCGGCCAGCCGGCCCGGGCGGCCTTCAGCCATGCTCCGCGTCACAGATGCGGACCGTGACACCGGGATTCCTGTGGGGTACAGGTAACGTAAGAATGGTGCAGATGAGTCAGGCGTTGGTCAAAATCGCGGCAGTGTGGCTGCTCGGACTGATGCTTGCCGTCGCCGGGGCCATCGTGTCGATCAACTTGGTGAACGACTCCCTTGCCGGGCCCCAGCAGCCAGTCCGCGAATATTTGAGTGCCCTGCAAAAGGGCGACGGCGAAAAGGCGCTGGGCCTGTTACGTGCCTCCGTGCCACAAAGCAACCCGGCGATGCTCGACGGCACGGCCCTGCAAACCGCGGCGGCCCGCATCTCTGACGTCAAGCTTGGCGCCGCGGAAGTGCGCGGCGCCAAGCAGGTCATGGTGCCCATGGACTACACCATCGACGGCAACCCGTTGCGGACCGAGTTCCTGTTGGAACGCTCCGGCACCGAGTGGCTGTTTTTCCACAAATGGTCTTTCGTCCCCTCTGAGCTGCCCGTACTGGACGTCACCGTGGTCAACTCCAGCGAGGCCACGCTCAACGGGGTACCGGTGAACATGCCCAACGGCCGCAACTCCTTCGCCGTCTTCTACCCCGGCGAGTATGAGGCGACCCTGAACGGCCAGTACTTCTCCGCCCCGGCCACCCGCGCCACCGTGTCGGGCGGGGACGCGCGTCCGGCCTCGCTGAACCTGCTGACCGAGGCCACAGGCGCCCTGAAGGAAGCTGTGAGCAGCAAGGTCAAGGAGTTCCTGGACTCCTGCGCCGACGAGGCCGACCAGCAGCAGAAGCTGCAGCCCAACTGCCCCTTCTACCATGCCACCAACAACCGCGTGATGGACGGGACCATCGACTGGAGTATCACGGACTACCCGAGCGTCAGCATCGAGCCGTTCGGCGGCCGCTGGGTGGTGGCGCCCCTCGACGGCAAGGCCCGGATCAAGGCCCGCCAACAGGACCTGTTCTCGGGCGCCGTGTCCGACATCGACTCCGTCCACGATTTCAGCTTCACGACCCGGCTGGACATCGACGGCGACACCGTCAAACTCACGCCACAGCTGGACTACTAGCACCCAAGGGATTCCGCGCCAGCACCGTTGCCCGTCACGCAGGGCAGACTTTGAGCCCCGCGTGAGCCCGGCTCCCCAAGAAACCTGCGGATCCTTTCTCTCCCGGTGCCCGAAAAGCTGCAGACCGTGACACCTATGGCGCCTTCACCCGGGCAAGAACGGCCAGAACCTCGGCGACCATCGCCGCCGGATAGTGAACGACGTCGGCATAGTAGTAGCGGAGCACTGCGTAGCCCCGGACCACGGAGCGGTTGTTGCGGCGCTGGTCCTTCTTCACCTGAGCCCATTCTCCGTGATGACGGCCGTCGAGCTCCACGATCAGTCTGCCCTCCAGCAGCAGATCCACGTGACCGACGCCCTCGACGTGCACCTGCGTCTCCACCGTGATTCCGGCTTGTCGGAAGTACGTTCGCGCCAGGGTCTCCAGCAGGGATTCTGCGCCAAGCTCCACCCAGGTGAGGACCTCCCGGGCCCGGCCGTTGCGCGCCCCCGGCAGTCGCCGTCGTAAGAAATCCAGCGTCATGTCGCCCCTGCCGACGGCACACTCAACCATCACCAGGGACTCGCGGAACGGCAGGCACAGCAGCGCATGTATGAGGACGTCGCCCAGGGCCGCAACCGGCCGGTGCGGATCCGGCGCAAGCAGCAGTCCACCGTGTCCCGATCCCCCGGCTGCGCCGTTTCCACGCCGGTGGTAGACGTGCCGGGCCCCGGTCTGCTCCAGGGCCCAAAGCCCATAGAAAGGCGCGGCGCTCACACATGTAAGCAGCTGCCTGTGCTGCAGCAGCGCGACATAGTCAGGCTCCGCCGTCGGAAGTGCGTACAGTCCGCGGCACGGCTGCACGACGCCGGCTCGCACCGCCCGCCGCAATGCGGCGTCGTCAATGCCCAAGCCGACGAGGGACGGCCGCCGGGCCGCTCCTCCGCAGATGGTCAACGCCGTGAAGACATCCATGAGCACATGATTCGCCCTGCCCAACAGGCGCCGCGACCGGCCGGCAGTCGTATGTGGATAATTCCGCGTCACGCCGTGCAGCTTTTTCGGGCCCCGGGTGTCCGCCGGCGCCGGGATTCCGCGGTTCGGGGGTCCGAAGAAAGCCAAAGGCTGCTGGCCGTGACATCAGGTCACGGACAGCAGCCTTTGGATCAGCCTTGGCGCAGCGGCTCAGTCCATTCCGCGCAGGTCCAGGACCAGCTCGGTGTCGCCGTCGGCCTGCAGGAGCACGGGGATTCCCCAGTCCTGCTGGTAGAGGTGGCAGGCCGCATGGTCCGGGATCTCGCCGTCGGCGTCTTCGGGCCCGTCGCACGCCGCCGCGCGGGCGGTGATGTGCAGGACGCCCTCGGGAACGTCGGAGGAAAGCTCCAGGGTGCGCAGGAGCCCCACGGACGTCCCGCCGCCGGAGACCAGCAGTTCCGGGGGTGTGGAAGAGATCTTCAACTGGGTGGGATCGCCCCAGCGGTCGTCCAGCTTCTGCCCGGTGGGCGCCGTGAAGCGGACCGCCAGTTCGAGCGGGCCGGGAGCCACCGGGCTCTTGGGCCGGTGGGTCTGCGCCGCACCCTCGTCCACCTGCTGGGCTTCCTTCGGGATGGGCACGTACACGAGCTGGTGCTTGTTGGCCTCGACCACCACCAGCAACGGCTCGGATCCGGCGACCTGGGTGTGGTCCACAATCACGTCCGAGGGCTCGGACAGTCCGCGGGCCAGCGTGGAGACCGTGCCCGTTGCCGGGTCGTAGCGGCGGACTGCGCCGTTGTACGTGTCCGCGATGGCCACCGAGCCGTCAGGGAGCACTGTGACGCCGAGCGGGTGCTGCAGCCGCGCCTCCGCGGCGGGGCCGTCGCGGAAGCCGAAGTCGAACAGGCCCTTGCCCACCGTCGACTCAACGGTGATGCTGCCGGCGTCATCAACCACGAGCTTGCGCAGGGCGGAGGTCTCGGAGTCAGCCACCCAAATGTTGCCGTCGGCGTCTTCGGCGAGGCCGGAGGACTGGGCGAACCAGGCTTCAGCGGCCGGGCCGTCCAGGAGTCCTTCGAGGCCGTTGCCGGCGATGATCTTTACGGCGCCGGAGGTCGGCTCGAAGCTGAAGATCTGATGCACTCCCGCCATCGCCACCACCACGGCGTTGAGCTTGCTGGACCAGACGACGTCCCACGGCGAGCTCAGGGACACCGCGAGCGGGTCTGCCTCGAGCCGGGTACCGTACGCGGCGCCTTCCTCGTCCACGCGGGCCGGGCCGGTTTCCAGCAGCCGCTGTACGCCGTTTCCGGCCAGCGTCCGGACGGTTCCGTCCGCGAGGGACAGCCCGCGGAGCCGGTGATTCACGGAGTCGGCAATGACGACGTCGTAGCCGGAGTCCGCGGCGACATCCTCGGGCAGCAGTACCAGGCCCTGCGGTTCATTGAACCGGGCGGTGGCGGCGTTGCCGTCGGCGTGGCCCTTTTGGCTGGAGCCGTACGTGGCCAGCACGGTCTCAAAGTCGGTAGAGAGTTCCACGAGCCGGTGGTGGCCGGTGTCGGTCACCAGCCACGAGCCGTCGCCGGCACCTCCGACGCCGCGGCCGGCGGGCAGGAAGAGGGCCTTGCCCGGGAAGCGCAGCGTACCCGACGTCGGTTCCGGCGCCACATACGGTCCGTCGCCCCGGTGCAGGGTGCCCCTGGCTTCGTGTTCGGCGATCAGCTCGGGGATCAGCACGGCGAGCCCGTCCGCGTGGCCTTCACCGGAGAGGTGCGCCACGATGTAGCCCTCGGGATCGATAACCACCAGGGTCGGCCAGGCCCTCGCCGTATAGGCCTTCCAGGTGTCCAATTCGGGGTCGTCGAGGACAGGGTGGCGGATCTCGTAGCGTTCGACGGCGGCCGCCAGCGCCACGGGATCGGCCTCGTGCTCGAACTTGGGCGAATGCACGCCGACCGTCACGAGGACATCCGAGTACTGCTGCTCGAGCGGGCGGAGTTCGTCCAGGACGTGCAGGCAGTTGATGCAGCAGAACGTCCAGAAGTCCAGCAGCACGATCTTGCCGCGCAGGGATTCGAGGTCCAGGGACTTGCCACCGGTGTTCAGCCAGTTGCGGCCCACCAGTTCGGAGGCCCGGACCCGGAGGTGGGTGCGTACGGTTTCGGTCATGAGCGTCCTTCCAGCTTTGAATTGCGTTCGGCAAGCCTGGCGTCGCGCTCGGCCAGCTTGGCAAACATATCGTTGTAAGCGGTGAGATCGGCGTCGTTATTCCTGTCCGCCGCCCGGTCGGTGCGCTTGGACTCGCGCGCGTCGGAGCGGGACCACTGAACGGCGACACCGATCGCCACCAGCAGCGTGGGCACTTCCCCGATGCCCCAGGCCACCGCGCCGCCCATCTGCTGGTCCAGCAGGGCCGAAGGGCCCCAGGTCCGGCCGAGGTTGCCGAAGTAGTCGGCGGCCAGCAGCCCCGTGCCGCCCATGATGGCGACGCCGAAGAACGCGTGGAAGCCCATGGTGGCCAACAGGAGCAGCAGCCGCATGGGGTACGGTGCGCGGCGCGGCAATGGATCGGTGCCGATCATGGTGAGCACAAAGATGTAGCCGGTGAGGGCGAAGTGCAGGTTCATGAGTTCGTGGCCCACGTGGTCCCGCATCGCGTAGCCGAACGCGTCCGAGTAGTAGAAGAGCACAATGGAGCCGGCGAAGTTGGCGGCCGCGAACAGCGGGTGGGTGACCAGTTGCGAGAACTTGGAGTGGATGAAGATCATGAGCCACTCGCGCGGGCCGCGGGAGCTGTCGCGCCGCGGCGTGAGCGCCCGCAGTGCCAGCGTCACGGGGGCGCCGAGGACCAGGAAGATGGGGGCCACCATGGTCAGGGCCATGTGGTCCACCATGTGCGCCGAGAACAACACCCGGCCATAGACCGACGGCGGCCCCGAAGTCACGTAGGTGAGGAGCACGAGTCCGATCACCCAGTTGACCGTCCGGAACCAGGGCCACGAGTCGCCCCGCTTCAGCACCCTTCGTACGCCGAGGAGGTAGGACACCAGGGCGAATACGACGACGGCGACCCAGAGCCAGTCGAGCCGCCACTCCGTGAGCCACCGGTCCGGGGTCAGTTCCGGCGGCAGCTCATAGCCGGAGAGGATGAAGGCCGGCGAAGCGTCGGGGGCGAAAGTGGTGGGCTGCGGCGGGGCGGAGCGCCCCAGCGCGACGGCGATCCCGGACGTCGCTCCCATGATGATCAGCTCCACGATCACCAGCTGCCACAGCACCCGGCGCGCGGACCTGCCCATGGCGTGGTTGCCCAGCTGCGGGATGACCCAGCGGCGGTGCATGAGCCCGATGCCGCCCAGCACCAGGACAGCTGCCGTCTTGGCGAGGATCAGTTGCCCGTAGGCCGAGCCGAAGAGGTCTGCCCAATTGGTGAGGCGGATGCTGGCGTTGATCACGCCTGAGGCGAAAACCAGGGCGAAGGCAAAGCCGGCCAGCGATGAGAACCGGCGCAGCGTTGGCTCGGTGATGTCTGCGGTCCCCGGGGCCGCGCCTGAGGTGCGGCCGCCGGCGCGCGTGCCTTCCAGGACGCCGGAGAGGACTGCGAGCATGATGATACCGCCCACCCAGGCCGATACGCCGACCAGGTGCAGGCCGAGCGAGTTGATGGCGCCCTCGTGGTCGCTGGAGCTTGAGGAGTGTCCGATCAGGGCGGCGGGGACCAGTCCGATCAGCGAAAGGACCAGCGTCAGTGCCAGGCCGCCGCGGGAGCGCACGCCGAAGAGGGCGGTGGTAACGACGGCTGCGATGATCACGACAGCCAGCCATGCGCGTCCGGTTTCGATGTCCGTCATGAAGTACACGAGGGAGCGGGTGAATTCCGGGTCCCCGGAGATGCCCTGCCCTGCAATGTCGGCGTAGCCCAGGACCAGCACGGTGATCGCGGAGAGCGTCCAGACGGCGCCGGCGGCCGCTGCCACGGCAAGCGCCCGGGTGAAGGCCGGATGTTCGGGGGCGTCCTGTTCCTTGGACCGGGAGCCGCTCCTGTTCCGCGGGAGGATGCCGACGGCGAAGATGAGGCCGCCGATCACGGTGGCTACGGCGACGTTGTGGATCGCTTTGCTCACCGGAAGCCCCCAGCGCACCAGCGCGCCGGGATCTGAGACCTCGCGGGCGGCTGCTGCGCCGGAGAAGATGAGTGCCGCTACCAGGCCAATAAACAACGCGCCAAGGCCAACGATCAGCCAAGGCCGGGCAATCCCGGCAGGACCGGAGCCAGGGCCGCGTGCGTCCCCGGGGGGAACGGGCGCTGCGGTTGTGGGCGTGGGATTTACTGCGGAAGGCACACCTCCATTGTCCGCTACGCCGCCTTGCTCAGCGAATCGGCCCCGGCGGTTGGGCCTCCGGGGATCCGCCCAGCCGGCCAGACCTTCACAGGGCCGTGGACTGGCCGGGAAGGGCAGCGGGACGGCCGGGGACCGGCCGGGGACGCAAAAGGAGCGGCAACCCGAGGGTTGCCGCTCCTTTCAAGCCTGCGAAGAAGACTACTTCTTCTTGGCGACTGCAGCCTTCAGCTTGGAGCCGGCGGTCAGCTTGACGCTGTGGCCAGCGGCAATCTGGATGGTCTCGCCGGTCTGCGGGTTGCGGCCGGTGCGAGCTGCACGGTCGGTGCGCTCTACGGCGAGCCAGCCCGGGATGGTGATCTTCTCGCCCGCGGCGACGGAGGTCTCGAAGACCTCGAACAGTGCGTCGAGCACGGAGTTGACTGCTGCCTGGCTGGTGCCGGCCTTGCCTGCTACCTCTGCAACAAGTTCACTACGGTTCTTAGCCATTTATGTCCTCCTGGACGGTCACGATTTTGGAGCCTGCACACGGCATGCGTACAAACCACTGTTCGAAAACTTACCAGCTTGGCGCCTCAGAGGTGGCAAATTCCGCGTGTTTTCGGCCTTTTTTGGGGAAAATCACTGGAATCGGCGCCGATCGCGGTCAAATTGCGCCGAGAGCGGAAGCCCCCTCGTCGCCGCCGTTTCCGCGGGATCCGCCGCGGTCCCCGCCGGCGGACTTTCCGCCACCGAACAGCCCGCCGGGGGGCTGCCAGTTGGGGACCGGCCCCAAGGTCCTGGTCGGCCGCGACTGTGGGTCCTGGCAGACACGACGCCGGCGCGCGCTATGGGTGCCCTGCCTGCTGCGCGGGACCCGAGAGGCGCTCGTGGCGGGCCCTGTGACCGGAGTTCTCGCCGGCCTAAACCCGGACCTGGCTGGGCACGGATTACCGGGTCTGGCGGGCGGCCGATCCCTCGAGGCCGGGCCGCCGGAAGGCACAGGTCAAGCCCGGAAAGAGCCGTTTAAATGCGGGAGGACCCCAACCTGGTGGTTGGGG